>UQWU01000045.1 GCA_900544885.1 uncultured Phascolarctobacterium sp.
ATCCCTTGTAATTCTCTGCGGTCACCGTAAGAAAAATGTTTACCTTTTATGTGTTTTGTGGTATCTTGAGTATAGTCCATTGTGATTGCCTCCTTGTAAGTTTTGTTTCGCAGCTTAATTTTAACATGAAGAGGTCACAATGGACTATTTTTATTCTGTTTTCAAGGTGTGCAATTTCATTTTACAATGAACCACCAAAAAAAATAAAACTCTTATTAAAATTTTCATAATTTCAATAAGAGTAATTTGTCTATTTTCATCATTGCTTATTTATAAAAATAAAAAACTCCAACCCTACCTAAATAGAGTTGGAGTTTAATTTTATCCTACTAGCAAGCTTATTCGCCAGCTTTTTTACCACGCAGGAAGAGCCACATCGGACCTGCAAGCAGTGTAGAAGTATAAGCACCACTGGAAAAACCTACCAGCATTGCAAACGCGAAATTATGGATGGTATCACCGCCCCACAGGAAGATGGAAACAACGGCAAACAAAGAAGTACCTACAGTATAAACACTACGGCCCATGGTTTGCCAGATACTGTTATCAATCATTTCGCTCATGCTTTCGCTACGACGATGGATTTTAAGATTTTCACGGATACGGTCAAAAATTACAATAGTACCGTTAACAGAATAACCGACAACTGTCAGCAGAGCTGCAACGAAAGAAGAATCCATTTCCATATGGAACAAAGAGAAATAGCTCAAGGTTACCATAACGTCGATAATCAAAGCAATAATCGCCGCAATAGCGAAACGGAATTCAAAACGCATAGTAATATAGGCAATCATCAGGAACCATGACAGCACGATAGCCATAACAGCTTGTTGAATCAACTCGCCGCCAACGGTTGCACCTACGTTTTCTACACGTTGAATGGAGAAATCGCCCAGTTTACCTTTCATATCATCCATTACTGCACGACGTTGCTCATCATCAATAACACCTGTACGAATCAGTACGCCTTTAGATGACTGACCACCATCACTGCCTTCCAATTGGATAATACTGTTGCCAAGCTTATGTTCTTTCATAACGTCACGCACTTCAGCAACGGTTACAGGCTTATTAAAGGAAAGGTCCATAATACTACCGCCGGTAAAATCAATACCAAGATTGAAGCCACGGAAAATCATAGAGCCAATACCGATAATCAGGAAAATAATGGTAATAGAGAAGAAAATCTTATAATGATTTACAATAGAGAACTTACGCATTATTTAGCCACCTCCTTGGTATCAGTAGTTTTCGGTGTACGTGCACCAAACCAGAAGGGACTCTTAATTAAGTTACTGTAAATCAAAAAACGCATTAAGAATTTAGTTACAGTTACAGCTGTAAACATACTCAATAAAGTACCAAGTGCCAATGTAACAGCAAAACCTTTAATCGGGCCGGTACCTAAATAGAACAGTACAGCTGCAGCCATTAAGGTAGTGATGTTAGAGTCAAAAATAGTTACGATTGCACGACCGAAACCGGAATCCATTGCACTGCGCAGAGTTTTACCACGTTTAATTTCTTCCTTAAAGCGTTCAAAAATCAATACGTTCGCGTCAACTGCCATACCGATGGACAGGATGATACCTGCGATACCTGGCAAGGTTAAGGTTGCACCTAAATAACGCATAGCTAACAAAAGCAGCATTACATACAACAATAATGCAATATCGGCAACAACACCGGAGAAACGGTAGAAAATCAACATAAATACGAAGACACCGATAATACCGATGCTGAATGCTTTAACACTCTTATCTTTAGAGTCTTGACCCAAAGTAGGACCAACAGTACGGTTTTCCATTACTTCAATTTTTACCGGTAAGCTACCGCTACGCAGTAAAATTGCTAGATGTTCAGCTTCTTCTACATTACGGGAGCCAGAGATTTGTGCACGACCGCCGGTAATAGCTTCTTGAACAACAGGTGCAGTTAAAACTTCACCGTCAAGTACGATGGCAATTTGTTTGCCAATATTACGTGCAGTTAAATCAGCAAATTTTTGGCCGCCTTCTTCACTGAATTCCAAACCTACAACAGCTTGGTTACCTTGAGAAACCTGAGCCTTAGCATCTTTTAAGTCTTTACCTGTCAGGACAACATTGCCTTTGACATCTTTGAACTGCAGCATTGCAGTACGACCTAACATGCTGATTGCTTTTTCAGGATCCTTTACACCGGGCAGCTCAACGATAATACGGTCCTTGCCTTGACGCTGAATAACAGGTTCAGTCAAGCCTAATTCGTTGACACGACGCTCAATAATCTTAACACTACGGTTTACCGCGTCATCATCAACCTTTAATTCAGGAGTATCCACTGCTTGTAAAACAACGTGAGTACCGCCTTGTAAGTCCAGGCCTTGTTTAATTGAGTTAGCCAGGGGGGAGATGTATACGCAGAAACCACCGATAATTGCTAAAGCAATTACCAGAAATTTCCCGAATTCATTCCAACGCAAAATAAATTCCTCCTTAAAATCAGGTAAAATATATCAATTAAAAGCGATTAATTTGCATTATACCGCTTTCGCATGCTAAATAGTCCATATAAATATCATGTTGTTCACACGGAATTTTTTCCTGTAGAAGTTCGCTATAGGCTACACCCATAAACATCGCATTTACCGCTTGCGGCAGAAAACGGTCATAAAATCCCGCCCCCATACCTAAACGGCTTCCATCTCTGCCAAATGCCACTCCCGGTACTAATATTAAATCTATTACCCGGGGAATAACTATTTGAACAGGCTCTTGAACACTACGTATACCATAACGATCATACGTAAAATTGTCCATATCATGTAAAATAGCGGCTTTCATTTCATGTTCCGAAATAATCCATGGTACTACCACCTGCTTTTTATCTGCTAGAGCCTGTGTTAATACCAAATCTACGGACAATTCCCGCTTAAAAGCCAAATAGCCCATGATGCATTTGGCTTTGCGATATGCATCACAGGCTAATATATGACGTGCAGCCTGCAAAGCACTGACAGATGCTTGCTTTTCGGAAAAGTGCGAACGTTGCAGTTGTAAGCATCTACGTAATGCTTTTTTATTTTCTATTCCGGAATCAAGCATTTTTAGTCGGGTTTTGATAACCGCTGACAGCATTGCGGGCCATTTCAATTTCTACGTTTTCAGCAACTTTTACCTTAACGCGTTTTTCGGAAATAGCGGTAATAGTACCATAAATACCACCAATAGTGATGATATTGTCACCCTCTTTTAAACCATTAAGTAGATCGGCTCTTCTTTGTTGCTCTTGTTTTTGGGGTCTCCAGAGCATAAAATAAAAAATACCGCCCATTAAGAAAAATGGCCAAATAGAGTTCAATAATGCCATAGTGTCTCCACCTTGCATGCTTACACCTCCCAATTACAATGTAAATACATATAGTATATTCTACATTATATAATAAAATCCTTTTATCCGCGATAGTTTTCTAAAAATCTTTCTCTAAATTCAGGGAAAGTATCGTTAGCAATAGCTTCACGGATTTCTTTTGCAAAATGCAGTAAGAAATGTAAATTATGGATAGATAACAAACGTAAACCGAAAATTTCCTCGGCTTTAAACAGATGACGAATATACGCACGACTGAAGTTACGGCAGGCGTAGCATTGGCAGCCTTCTTCAATCGGACGGAAATCCTCTGCATAAACAGCATTGCGGACAACAAGACGACCTGTATGGGTCATCGCAGTACCGTTACGTGCTACACGTGTCGGGAACACGCAGTCAAACATATCAACACCTAAGTTAACAGCTTCGACAATGCAGTCTGCAGTGCCGACTCCCATCAAATAACGTGCTTTATCCTTAGGCATTAAATGTGTAGTTTCATTCAAAATATCATACATCATCGGTTTCGGTTCGCCAACGGATAAGCCACCGATACCAAAGCCGGCAAAATCCATACTCGTAATCTGTTCTACGCTCATTTTTCGCAATTCGGGGTACATACCACCTTGGATAATACCAAACATTGACTGATCCTCACGCGTATGTGCTTCCAAGCAACGCTGAGCCCAACGGGTAGTACGCTCAGTAGAACGCTTAGCATAAGCAAATTCAGCAGGATAAGGAATGCATTCATCAAAAGCCATGGCAATATCTGCACCTAAGGCTTCTTGTACATGAGTAGAAACCTCTGGAGAAAGGAATTGCTTGCTACCGTCAATATGAGAGCGGAACATAACGCCTTCTTCTGTAATTTTACGCATTGCCCCCAGGCTGAATACCTGGAAACCACCACTATCGGTCAGCATACCGCGTTTATAATTCATAAACTTGTGTAAACCGCCTGCTTTTTTTACCAATTCATGACCAGGACGCAGGAACAGATGATAAGTATTGGACAAGATAACCTGACTGCCCATATCATACAGCTCCTCAGGAGAAAGAGTTTTTACAGTAGCTTGTGTGCCAACAGGCATGAACATCGGTGTTTCAAAGGTGCCGTGCGGAGTATGTAAACGGCCGAGACGGGCTCCACTACGGCTGCATTCTTTAACTAATTCGTAGGTTACTGCGTGTTGCATATAGCCTCCTTAAAATAACACGAAAATTATTTGTTTTTATCAACAATAAACATAGCATCGCCAAAGGAGAAGAAACGATATTTTTCTTCTACAGCGATTTTATAAGTAGCTAGCATAATTTCTCTGCTGGACAGGGCAGATACAAGCATCAGCAAAGTACTTTGCGGCAGATGGAAATTAGTTACCAGCGCATCAACAAAACGATATTTATAACCTGGATAAATGAAGATATTGGTCCAGTTACCGCCTGCTTTTAAAGTTCCGTCAGCACCGGCAGCCTCCAAAGTACGTACAGCAGTAGTGCCTACAGCAATAATACGGCGTCCTTCTGCTTTAGCTTTATTTACAGCATCAGCTGCTTCCTGAGAAACAGTATAGAACTCTTTATGCATTTTGTGATCTTCGATATTAGCCTCATTAACAGGACGGAATGTTCCTAGGCCTACGTGCAGAGTTACGAAAACTTCCTCGCAGCCTTTATCTTTGATTTTCTGCAATAATTCTTTAGTAAAATGCAAACCTGCAGTCGGTGCAGCAGCACTGCCACGTTCTCTGCTGTAAACGGTCTGATAACGTTCTTTATCTTCCAAAGGTGCAGTAATATACGGCGGTAATGGAGTTTCTCCTAAACGATCCAGAATTTCTTCAAAAATACCATCATATTTAAAACGAACTACACGGCCACCAAAATCAGTGTGTTCAATAACTTCACAGCTTAATTCATCACTGAAGTTAATTTTGGCACCTACCTGCAGCTTTTTACCAGGACGTACCAATACTTCCCAATCAGTAGCATTGCGACGTGTCAGCAAGAATACCTCTACATGTGCACCTGTATCCTTAGTACCATGCAGACGTGCAGGAATAACACGGGTATCATTAAATACCAATACATCTCCAGGGCGCAAATAATCTACCAGATCATAGAAATGTTTATGTTCGATATCACCAGTATTTTTATCAACAACCAAAAGACGGGAATGGTCACGAGGTTCCATCGGATGCTGTGCGATCAGCTCTTTCGGTAAATCATAGTCAAAATCTGTTACTAACATTATTATCTTCCTTCTTTTCAATATACCAGGCTAGAACCTGGATAGTAATGCATTAATATTTTATGATAATCGGCACCGGGATGAATATTAACAAAGCCTCTTGCACCCCAGGCACTTAAACCAAGTCCTGTTCCCTTGCCTTTACCATGAAAAATAATTTTTTCCTCTTTAACACCACTCAGCAGATGATAACTGCTGCTCAACTGCTGCCAAATAGGCTTATTGCTTTCTTTAAGCTTAATATCGATATCCTTACTGCCAATCTGAAAACCATAAGGATCCTCAATAGGTACATTCAGCTTATCCGGTGGCGGTGTTCCTGTTGCTAAATCGAAAAACGTACTTGGCAAACTCAGCATATCTACTAAATCCTGCCCGCTGATCTGAGCAGAACCCTTATCACCTGAAATCAGCAAATATTTTACTCTGCCGACTACCGTTCGGTCATCAGCAGGATCCTTTAATGGTGATAATCTGATGCTGGTTAATTTTCCCACATTATAACCACGCTGTGCTAGAAAATCTTCTAATAAAGACGGAGTTACTCGTTGTTCCCAAGTATATTCAGGACTATCATTATCATAATCCTCCACAGAACGCAGATAGTAAATATCTTTATTCCAAATATCTGAAGCAGACTCTGTACGACCGCCACTACTTGATGTAGTCACCGCTTGAATCGGCAGTCCGTTATAATCAGCCAAATATTGTCCTACAGTAGCCTGAATCAGCTTAGTGATAGCATCCTTTTCAATACGTTTACCGCTACCTTCATAATATAGTTCCTTATCCGTAGCCAATAAATCATAGGGTTGGTAACGATTTTGATAATGCATATATAAAGCATAAGACCGGGCAGCTACAGCCTGTGCTTTAATTGCTTCATCTGGCCATACAACCATTGTTTTAGCAGGAAGTACACTAGCTAAATAATTTTCCAAAGGCAGAGTATTCACTACTAACAACTCTCCACTTTTTAAATACACATCTAAGCGTCCATTATAAGTGCGTTTATTCACCAGAGGCAGCTTTTTACCTTCAACTGCTTTTATCTGCAATTCGGCACCAAAAGTATTATCGTCATTAAGGCTTAACCTGCCGTTTTTACCATGAATAAAGTATTTCCCCTTAGGCAGTCGTCTAACCTTTACGCCATCGCTGACTTCAAATTCATCATCACAGCTTATCTCCGCTGTTGCCTGATCTTTAACAAGCGCAACACGTATTTCTTGTGCTGAAACATTACCGCCGATAAAAAATACCAACAGCATGGTCAGCAACATAAGCTTTTGCAGTATAAACATAGCAAGCTCCTTCTGTTACTTAGAATCAGTCAGATGATTTACCATTTTAATGTTTTTACTTACCACAATAAATTTATCTTGAGGCACTTCACCTTTTATTTTCTTGTGAATTTCATAACGATCACGCTCACTGAAAACGCAGCCGCAATACTGTTGTCGGTATAACCCCATCTCCAAACTGATATCCACGCCACGCTGATAGCCGACACGGAAATTTTCATAATAAAAAGGTATACCGAATTCTTTAGCCGCAGCTTCTGCTTCCTTTACTATTAAAGCATGTTTTTGGTAGGGACTTACTAAAAGCGTAGTACTAAAAGCATCGTAACCGTTTTCCACAGCAAAACGTGCCGCATAACGCAAACGCATCCTATAACAGAAAGCACAGCGTACAGTAGGCTCATTAAGCATACCGCGAATGCATTCCTCAATAGGATAACTTTTATCGATAATTAGATTATATTGTTTCTTTTCACAAAACTCACGCAGAGTGCTCAGACGATGCTTAAACTCTTTGTAAGGGTGAATATTAGGATTATAGTACAGAATATCAAAAGCAGTACCATCGGCAGTCAGCTTTTCTGTCGGATAACAGGAGCAAGGACCACAACAGGCATGTAATAATAATTTCATCAAACAGCCCTCCCTAGCTTCTTTCCGGATACGGCATACCTAAATAACGATACGTTTCGCGTGTAGCCATACGTCCGCGGGGAGTACGGTTAAGCATACCCTTTTGCATCAAATATGGTTCAATAACATCTTCAATAGTAGATGCTTCTTCACTTACCGCTGCCGCAATTGTTTCAATACCTACCGGACCGCCTCCGAAAGTTCTGACAATGGTATTTAAAATACGTCTGTCATTGCGATCGAAGCCATAGCTGTCCACCTCTAATTTAGCCAAAGCTTCATCTGCTAACTGACGGTTAATAGTTTCTATGCCCAAAACCTGAGCAAAATCACGCACACGCTTCAACAGACGATTTGCAATACGCGGTGTACCACGACTGCGTTTAGCAATTTCCAAAGCACCCTCGCTGTCGATTTTCACACCTAAAATCTCAGCTGCACGAGTAATAATAAACTGTAACTCTTCAGGCTTATAAAACTCTAAACAGCATTGTACGCCGAAACGATCACGCAGAGGCGCAGCAATCGCACCTAAACGAGTAGTAGCACCAATCAAAGTAAACTTCGGTAAATCTAGACGAACACTGCGAGCCGCCGGACCTTTACCGATAATAATATCTAAAGCGAAATCCTCCATAGCGGAATAAAGAATTTCTTCAACTGTTTTAGACAGACGATGGATTTCATCTATAAAAAGTACATCATTATCGCCTAGATTAGTTAAAATTGCTGCTAAATCTCCCTGACGCTCAATCGCCGGGCCGCTAGTCACACGGATATTTACATTTAACTCATTAGCGATAATATTAGCTAAGGTTGTTTTACCAAGACCTGGCGGTCCGAATAATAAAACATGATCCAAAGCTTCATGTCGGGCAGCAGCAGCCTTGATGAAAATGGATAAATTATCCTTAACCTGCGATTGTCCGATATATTCATTTAAACGCCTTGGACGCAGACTATATTGCCAGCCATCACTTTCCTGCTCCGAACCGGCAATTACACGATCATCAAAATCCATTGCTGCCCTCCATTCTACAAAATTTCATTTTCAATATCGTTAACACTGTTTAGCAAAAAGCTTTAAGGCTTGACGCAAAAGTGCCTCGCCTGACAAATCTGCAGCATTGGGTATTTGCTGTAATACAGGCATGATTTCACTATTGCTATAGCCAAGAGAGTTCAATGCTTCAATAGCCTCTGCTACGGCATTACTGCCGCCGGCAGCTACAGCTTCTTCAAAGCTATCACCCTCGGAAGTAATGCTGCCGACCTTATCCTTTAATTCTAAAAGCATACGCTCTGCAGTCTTCTTACCAACACCTGGCAACTTGGTTAAAGCCTTTATATCCTTACTTTGAACTGCTAAATAAAAATCTTCTGGTTTCATTGTTGAAAGAATACCTAAGGCCATTTTAGGTCCGACACCACTGACAGTTAAAAGCAACTCAAAAAACTCATAATATTCCTGGCTCAAAAAGCCATAAAGTAAAATTGCATCTTCTCGCACCGCTGTATGAATACGCAGACTTACCTTGCTATCTAAAACAAGCTGTGCCAAATGCGAGGCAGGCATAAACACACGGTATCCGACGCCGCCTGCTGTATCAATAAGGCAGTAATCAGCACCAAGATAGGCCACATTGCCCTTTAAAGATCCTATCATAATTATCTGCCCTCCTGCCAGCGACGTGTAGAAGCTGTATTCAACCCGCAGATAGCAGCTGCCAAAGCATCTGCCGTATCATCCGGCTTAATTCTTTCACGTATATTTAAAAGGTGCATTACCATATAGATAACCTGCTCCTTGGTTGCACTACCTGTGCCTACTACGGATAACTTTATCTGCATCGGTGTAAACTCCAATACGGGAATGCCCTTATTAGCAGCAGCCAACAAGACCACTCCCCGGGCCTGACCTACAGGAATAGCAGTAGTAACGTTGCGATTGAAAAACAATTTTTCTACACTCATATAATCTGGATGAAAATGTTCTATTATCTCAGAAATATCATCATAGATTTTTTTCAAACGCAGCTCAGGTAGCATATCCTTGTCCGTCAGCACCGAGCCATAAAAAAGCGGTTTTAATCTGTTGCCCGTCATCTCTACAACACCATAACCGCAGATGCCCGTACCAGGGTCAATACCTAAAATCAGCATAAAAGTCCTTTCAAAAACAGAAAGCAGACATCACTGCCTGCTTTCCAAAAATCTTATTCCTCGTCGTCTTCCGGCAAGTCAGCGTTGGTGTAAACATCCTGCACATCATCGCAGTCGTCCAGCGCATCCAACATTTTTTGTACTTTTTCAGCATCTTCGCCGGAAAGTTCAGCCATAGTGTCCGGAACCATAGTGATTTCAGACATTTCAACTTCAATGTTGTTATCAGCCAATGCTTTTTCAACAGCATCGAATGCAGCAGGCTCAGTGATTACTTCAAAGCCGTCTTCACTGCTCTTAATATCTTCAGCGCCTGCATCCAGAGCAATCATCATCAGGTCATCTTCGTTAACTTCGGATTCTTTGCTGATAGCAAAAATACCTTTTTGTTGGAACATATAGCTTACGCAACCACTTGCACCAAGGTTGCCGCCATGTTTAGAGAACACGTGACGAACATCAGCCGCAGTACGGTTACGGTTATCAGTCAGGCAGCTAACCATCATTGCTACGCCTGCAGGACCATAACCTTCATAAGTGATTTCTTCAAAGCTTTGGCCTTCCAGAGCACCTGCACCTTTTTGGATAGCACGTTGAATGTTATCTTTAGGAATATTGTTAGCTTTAGCTTTGGATAAAGCCAATTTCAATTTCATATTACCGGTCGGATCAGAACCGCCCATACGAACTGCAATAGTAATTTCTCTGCTGATTTTTGTGGTAATTTTACCGCGCAATGCATCAGCTTTGCCTTTTTTATGTTTAATGTTTGCCCATTTAGAATGTCCTGACATACTTAAATTCCTCCAAACTTATCAATAAAATTATTTAAGCGTTCATCTTAATATTTTACCACGCTAATTACTTTTTTACAACAGCAACAAAGGTTAAAAGCCTAAAAAAGCCTTGGCAAATACTTAAAAATGAAATAAAGACCTATTGACATAGCTACAAGAATACTGCCGCTATCATAATCGACATAACCCAAACGGATACTATTTAAGCCGGTTATAAAAAACATATTAATCCACAGAAAACCATAAGCATACAAAAAAATCTGAATAAACAGAGGTGGCTTCCTATAGGGAGATTCTTCCTCTTGCGGTTTTTCGTTTTGAAAATTATCTTGCATAATTTACTACCTAATTCATAAAGATTTATTTTATGTTAATTTAAATATATAGTAGACGGCCAAATTACCGCTATTATTTCTTTTATTATACCTAATTTTCATTGAAAAGTCTATCTAAAGCGAACATCTTTTTAGGATTTTTTACATTCATCTAATTATTTCCGAAAACATATCATTAATATATATGTATTTACCATTGATATCTAGACCCCAATGTTTGACAAAGGACTCTTTTTTATATTTTAAAACTTTAGCATAAAAAAAAGAACCGCTCTACAAGCAGTTCTCAAGATTTTTAAGTTGGTCGGGGCGGCGAGATTCGAACTCACGGCCTCTTGTACCCGAAAACAGATTTTTGCATTCTTTTTCCTTTTAAAAGGTTCTAAAAAACGCATGAAATCAATCATTTTGCTTTAAATGATTTTATTTTATTCTAATGTTTTATTTACTAAATATTGCACATTTATTGCACGTTTTTTTCACTATATATTGCAAAAACATTGTTTTTTACATAAATATTTTTAACGTACAGAAAAACAATTCACATTGATACTACTAACACCTGCACGATACTGTTTCACTCATGATTCACCACCTCATTTCATAATCGCTACAATCAAAGCAGCTACAGCAATAATAAACGCTAAAATTCTAATAACATTCGTTAATCTTGTCATAGTACTACGGATATGCTAAAATAAACTTGAAAGCTTGGGGAGCTAAGCTCCCCTGTAAAGCTATTCAGCTAAGGCCTTGTATAGCACGATAATCGCAGTTGCAAAGTTGATTAGTGCTGTTACAAGGTCTATTTTATTTTTCATATCCAGTTCACCTCCTTTTTTTATAAAAAAATTGCCCTTGCTGATTAGTTTTCAGTAAGGGCTTTTGTATACTATTTTTCAGTTTTTTATAGCTAGCATAACAACACCTGCAAGGATTATATAAGCAGTATTTCGTTCACGCTTAATTTTTTTCTGCTGTGCTTGCATTTCTTCTTCGTATCTCGCTAATGATTGATTGGCACTCTCTATTAAGCCTTGCTGCATTTGAGAGGTTTTCTTCAACACGTCTAGTTGTTTCTGTAGCTGTGCTGATTGCTGTTTGGCTTCTGCCAATCTCTGCTGTGATGTTGTCAGCTGTTGCTTGAGATTGTTTAATTCCGCTTTGGATTTGTTTATTAGTATCTCCTGTTGTTGTAATCTGCTGTCGAGTGCTGTCAGCTCCTCTGCTGTTATCGTGTACTGCTGGCCTGCAAAAGATGTACAAGGCAAGTAAAGTAACAGTAATAAGAAGATAAATACAAATATTTTTCTTGTCAATGATAAATCACCTCTTAATAAATCCCAGTATTTTATTATACGTAAGGAGGAATTGCTCATGAAATTCAACTATACCTAAATGGCTAAACGATGTTGCCATTTCAGCTGGTGTAAAATTAAACTTATAAAATATCCATATAGAATAAAAATCGCCGTATAAGCATTTATAAGCTCGTACGGCGATTTTTTGTATTTATGCTTATGATTTGACGTACTAAACAGTTTTACACGCTTTACGACTAAATAAACGTGTGCCTTTTATGCATTTATAAAAAAACATCATAAGCGTATTATTCTTTTACTATAGTATTTTTATCCGATAAAGTTAAAGTCCGAAATAATGGTGTAAAGCTCCTAATGCAAAACCTAAAACTGCACCAGTAATAAATTCGTTAGACAAAATAAAAGCTTTTACTTTTTCCATAATAACATTCTCCTTTCATTGGCACAAAAAATCTGTGACACCGCGGGCAATTGCTCGGGCAATATCATCTTGATTGTTGATTAGTAACTGAACATCATCTTCATTGCTGATAA
>UQWU01000046.1 GCA_900544885.1 uncultured Phascolarctobacterium sp.
TAAAGGAAAGAGAATAGGCAAATATACTTCTGATGATATTCTGTTGACAGCAGATTGGTGTAATTTGTTACCCAGGAAAATACTCGGATACAAATCACCTGATGATCTATTCGAGAATGAGCTTGATAAGATTTATGCAGCTTGATTTTTAAAAAGTGTGCAACTTCTTATTGCAATTTAGGAAGAAAAATTAAAAATATGTTGACAGATAACTATCTGTGTGTTATTATAATATTGTTGTTAACTTAATAACGCGGTAGTGGCGGAACGGCAGACGCGCTAGCCTCAGGAGCTAGTGGGGGAGACCCCGTGGAGGTTCAAATCCTCTCTACCGCACCAACGAAACTCTGACCTAAGATTTTATCTTAGGTCTTTTTTTGTTCACTTGATTAATTAGCCGGTTTATGTCACAATGTATTTATAGCAACTTTTTTGCATTATAATATTTTTGGAAGGGAGCAAGGTACTGTGAAAGAGATAAAAGAAAGAAGAGCACAGACCTTTGTTTTGAGTGGATTTTTAATTCTAGGTCTAGTAGCAGGTATGATTTTTGCTTGGATTTTCAATGATAGCTTAAATTTTAAACAATATAATTTAAAACAACTGACGTCAGATATAATTTATGATAAGGTAGAAGAAGGTAGATTACAATGTAAAGTAGTGCAGGATAAAGCTCCGATGTATAATATTCCTTCAACATTATATGGTAATATTATAGAACATATGTCTCAAGGAGTTTATGTTGACTATTTTGAAACTGTTTCTAGCCAGGATAAAGATGAGCGCTATGCTGTAACTGCTGTAGAAATGAAATTTCAGCGTTTTTGGGGACGTAAGCATATTATACCCAAAGGAACAAAAGTGCTGATTTTAAGCCAAAATGATGGTGTAGTCTGGGGTCGCGTTTATGTTGAAGACAGATTTTACGAAAAAGAATTTGATGTAGAAAATTTGCGGATGCCTTATATCGGTCAATGGAAAAGAGTTGAATTTCATGGTAAACCGGGCTATATGCAGTTTAACAGCTTAGCTGAAAGTAAGGTGATGTAAAGTGTCTATAGTGAGTAAAAGCATTATTATGAAAATATTATCAGCAATTAGTTTTTTTGTTGGTTTTGCAATTGCTGTAGCAGCGTTTTCGCTGCGACCTGCGATGGTGACAATACAAGACAATTCTGTTGTTTATGCAGAACCTAGTATTATTGCTCGTGAAATAAGTGACAAGTTTACTGCTAATACACAAGCAGTGATTTTAGAAAAAGTGAAGATGGATAAGCCGACAGCCGTAGTGATGTTACAAGATGTGGTCATTGATGGTGAAGCATCTACTAAATATCGCTTGAAAAAAGGTGCTACATATAAAATTATTCAAGCGAATTTAAATAAGGCTAATGAGCCATGTGTTATTGAAGTTGCTACTACTAAACATGAAAAGGTTGAGCTAAAAATTTCTAAAGGTGATGCAGAACCTATAAATGAAGGCAGCTGGCTACATATACGAGAAAAAAATGGCGATGCTGAAGGATGGATTCGTAGCAAAACGCAATGGTATTAAAACTAGTAAATATTTTCTGTAATTAAGGCAGAAAGTAAAATTATATCAAAATTTAATTGGAGGTATTTATATGTTAGTAACCACAACTCCTACAATCGAAGGTCATGAAATTATTGAATATAAAGGTATAGTTTTTGGTGAAGTTGTTTCCGGTATGAACTTTGTCAAAGATTTTTTCAGTGGTATTACTGATGTTATTGGTGGTCGTAGCGGTTCTTATGAAAGCGAATTTCAAGATGCTCGTGATGAAGCAATTGAAGAAATGATTAAGCGTGCTTCTAAGATGGGTGCGGATGCTATTGTCGGTGTCGATGTTGATTATGAAGTACTGGGCAAAGAAAACGGTATGATTATGGTCAGCGTTTCCGGTACTGCTGTTAAATTGAGATAAATAAAAAAAGCGAAGCTTATTGAAAAGCTTCGCTTTTTTGTTTCACCATGTGAAGTAGGTAAAAATACTAAAAATCGTTAAAATAATAATTTCGCAGATAAAGATAGGCTTGAGTGTTTTAAAGAAATTAGACTTAAAATAGTCCACGGTAACAACTAGGCACATATGTGTTGGCGTAAGCATTTGGCCAGCAACGCCGAAGGCCATTGCTACACCTGCTAAGTTTAAACTGCCTGTTTGCATAGCTGCTACAATGGGCATAACGATAGCAACATGACCTTGTGAAAGCCCTGTGAGTACACCGATGATAAAGCTGATGCAGGCAATAATTACTGGCACGGGCAATGGTGAGCTTTGAAAGGCGGTAACAATTTCTTGTAATACATTGGTTACGGTAAGAATTTGGATAAAATAAAGAATGCATAAAACATTGGTAAACATTTTAGCATCTACAGCTACCCAGACTACATCTTTAAAACTTACAGCACGATTACTGAAATAAAGCACTATAAATAATCCTAAAGTAACTAAGCCCATGCTGATAGAAGCATTTAAATCTAAGAATACTACTAACATAAAAGTGATGATAACTGGAGCTAAAGCTAAAAGCAGATTAGTATTGTCTTGATTTACTTTGGTAATATTTTGCTTTGCAGTAATTATAGTAGGTGTTTTAATAGGGCGGATTAAAACAAACCAGCCAGCAAAGAAAGCTAAAAAGGTTAGCCAACATAAATGCTTGATGAAATCACTATAAGCAACGCCGGCGATACTGCAGGCCATAATCATACCAGGAATAATCGGACTGGAAAATTCAAAAATATGCCGAAACCAAAAATTAATAGCAGCTTTATGGTCTTCTGTGATATTCAGTTTAGCACTGGCTTCTTCAACAATAGGTGCTGAAAAACGTGCTCCGCCTAAAGAAGGTAGTAATCCTAAAAAGGCAGGCATAACGGCTAAAGTTACTTTAGTGCTGGGAAAAATACGTTGCAAAGCATGAACCATTCCGGCTAAAGCTCCGCTCGTGCGTAATTCTATTTCTAAACACATGACAAAATATAGTGCAAAAAGAATATCATATGTATGCGACATTGTGAACGTTTCGGTAAGTGCCTGCCATAAATAAATTGGTTGTGGAAGACGAAAAGCCCAGATAAACAGACCTGCTGCCAGCATACAGGGGCCGATAGGAATTTTTTTACGTAGCATGATGATAATAATCAGCATGGCAATTGCTAACAAGAAAAATATATTCATGATAACCATCCTTTATATTTATTTAAAATAGTACTTTATTATATCATTATTTTTCGGATTTGCCTAATCTGCTACAAATTGTTCAGAATAGGAGTAGTATAATAAAAGTAGAATATGGCAAAAGAAACGGAGGTTGATGACATGCGTGTTGATAGACTAAAATTAAAAAATTTCCGCTGCTATAGTGAATTGAATATTGATTTTGATTCGAAGCTGACAGTAATTGTCGGAGAGAATGGTAGGGGAAAGACCGCTATTTTTGATGCTTTAGCTATTGCATTAGAACCATATCTGCACACATTTCATGTACAGGGACGGAATATAGTGCAAAAGGATGTCAGGCGTGTGCCTGTCTATGCTGAAGATGGTATTCATATTGCACGTATGGAAAATAAATATCCTGTGGCTATTCAATTAGAAGGCTGTGCTTTAAATAAAAAAATGAGCTGTACGAGAATTTTGCAACAGGATGGTACACGTATTGATGAAGCAGAAGATTTATTGAGCAATGGTGAACGCTTATGTGCAGAAATTAAGCAACATCATGCGACATTGTTACCTGCTTTTGCTTATTACGGTACTTCACGTATTTGGGTGGACAGCAATTTAATGAACACTTATGATAATTCGTTAGATGATAGAAATACCGGCTATGAAGAATGCTTAGAACCATCATCTTCTTATAATACTTTCGGAAAATGGTATAGAAGTGTGATGCAATCATTGGAAAACGACAAACTTCCTGACGATGATAATAAGCAGACCTGCTTACTGGTGCGTGATGCTGTACAGCAGGCGATTGATGCTTGCTTGGCAAGCACTGGTTTACATGATTTATATTATAATTTTAAGTTAGATGCTTTTGTCGTAAGTCATCCTGATACAGGTGAAATGATAGTTGATGATTTGAGTGATGGTTTCCGCAGCATTTTAAGTATGGTAGCTGATTTGGCATATCGTATGGTACGGTTAAATCCGTTTTTGGGACGCCGGGCTATTTTAGATACCCCAGGTATAGTTTTAATTGATGAAATAGATATGCATCTGCATCCGTCTTGGCAGCAGACAGTACTGCTGGATTTACAAAAAGCATTTCCTAAAGTACAATTCATTGTTACAACTCATAGTCCACAGGTTTTAGGTAGTGTGCCTCCTGATAGTATCCGTGTTTTGGAATGGGAGAAGGAATTTGTAGGCGTACGTAGGGTAAACTTCTCTTTAGGAGCTACTAGCTACCAGATTTTACAGGATATCCAGAACGTGCAGCCGCGTTCGGAAAAACTACCGATTGTACAGCATTTGAAGCGTTATTTGGAATTAGTCAGCGAAGATAAATGGGATTCCGAGGAGGCTAAAACACTACGTAAGCAATTAGATTTATGGGCTCATGGTAATGAGCCTGCTTTAATCAGAGCAGATATGGATATCAGAATGCGTCAATTCCGGAGGAAGCGCTCATGAAAAGGGTGTATAAGAGTAAAAAAGAGCCGGAAAGCCTGCGTAAGTACCGCTTAAGCCATCCTGAAGAAACATGGGAGCATTTCCGCCGGCGTATTCGTATGGGCTATAAAGATGTCAAAAAACAAATTTTGCAGGACCAACACGGTCTATGTGCCTATTGCGAAATCAGTATCAAGCTAGCAGAAGATGATGATGAAGTTGATGACTTTCGAGTGGAGCATTTTTATCCCAAAAGCTGTACATTGGAACATGGACACAATTACCATCTCGATTGGCGTAACCTGTTAGGAGTTTGCCATGGTGGCAGTCAGCCATATGTACCTGATGCTGAATGGCGTTATTCGACGCAGAAGCGTGATCGTAGCTGTGATGTGCCTAAGGGCAATAAAGAAATTTCTTCGCAAATCTTAAATCCTCTACGCATTCCAGGAAAAGTACGCTTATTTCGTTATGCGGAGCATTCGGGAAAAATATTTGTAGATGAGTCTACTTGTCCTAGGTATTTGCAGCAGAAAGCTAAAAGAACAATTCGCGAATTAAATCTTAATGCACCACGATTAATGCGGATGCGGAGGATGGTTATTCAAAAATTAGAGGATGATATTGCCATGGAGCTGGAGCAAGGTGCACAGTTGGAGGATGTTTTAACTATGCTGGCAGAAACCTGCCTTGTACCTAATTATGAGGGTATCAGTTTGCCGTTTTTCTCGGTTATTCGTTGGTATTTAGGTGAAGCAGCAGAAAAAGTTATTTGCAATAGTGGCAATAAATTATAGTTTTGAACAATAAAATAGGTGTGAAATCGCGTTAATTATAATCCTGCCTAAGCTTTAGGCAGGATTTTTATTTTTATTGAAGAATAAAATATAATGGTAATTATGTAAAAGTGTAATATATATTTCAATAATATTTTGAAGATGAGGAGAGAATGAGATGAAAGTAACTAATAAAGCATTTAAAGCTTATGATATACGTGGAGTATATCCTACAGAAGTAAATGAAGAAATGGCCTATCGTGTAGGTCGTATCTTTTCTGCAATGTTTGCAGCAGAAACTGTCGTTGTGGGTCATGATATAAGATTAAGCGGCCGTGTCTTGGTAGATGCTCTTACTGAAGGTTTACGTCACGGTGGTACTAAGGTTATTGATATCGGGCAATGCGGTACCGAAATGATTTATTTTGCTACTGCTCATTTAAAGGCTGATGGTGGTATCATGGTAACTGCCAGCCATAATCCTAAAGAATATAACGGTATGAAATTAGTGCGTCGTGATGCACGCCCGATTTCTGCTGATACAGGCTTAAAGGAAATTGGTGAAATGGTAGCTTCTTACCAAGATTTTGGTCATCAACTGGTGGCAGGTAAAAGTTTAGGTGCTTTAGAGCATATCGATATTATGCCTGCATATATTGAACATCTTTTGAGTTATGTAGATTTAAAAGCCTTAAAACCGATGAAGATTGTTGCTAATCCTGGTAATGGCGGGGCAGGTCCTGTTTTAAAAGAATTAGCTAAGCATTTGCCTTTTGAATTTATTACTTTAAATGATACACCAGATGGTACTTTCCCTAATGGTGTACCGAATCCGTTACTTTTGCCTAATCGTGAAGCAACTGCTAAAATTGTCCGTGAAAACGGTGCTGATTTAGGTATTGCTTGGGATGGTGATTTTGATAGATGCTTCCTTTTTGATGAAAAGGCTGAATTTATCGAAGGCTATTATATTGTAGGTTTATTAGCAGAGGTATTCCTGCTGAAGGAGCCAGGAGCAAAGATTATGTATGATCCGCGTCTGACTTGGAATACTGAAGCGATTTTAGAGCGTGATGGTGGTATACCAGTACGCTGCAAGAGTGGTCATGCCTTCATGAAGGAATGTATGCGTAATAATGGTGTACTGTATGGCGGCGAAATGTCTGCTCACCATTACTTCCGTGATTTTTCTTATTGCGACAGCGGTATGATTCCTTGGCTTTTAGTAACTGAATTAATGTGTCGTAGTGGTAAAAAGCTGTCTGAATTAGTTGGTGAACGTATGGATTTATATCCATGCAGCGGTGAAATTAACCGTAAAGTTGCTGATTCTGCAGCAGTATTAGCAGAGCTGGCTAAACGTTATGCTGATGGCGAACAAGACCATATGGATGGTTTAAGTGTTGCCTATGATACTTGGCGTTTTAACGTCCGCGTTTCTAATACGGAACCTGTTATGCGTCTAAATGTAGAAACTAAAGGTGATAAAGCGTTATTGGCTGCTAAAACTGAAGAAATCTTAGGGATTATCGGTGGCGAAGAAGCATAATTTAAGTAAAATCAAGATTTGGATTGAGAATATTAATGTATAAGTAAAGGAGCAAAGATAATGATTAAACCAGTACGTAAAGCAGTTATCCCTGCCGCAGGCTTAGGTACCCGTTTCCTGCCTGCAACTAAAGCAACCCCGAAAGAAATGCTACCCATTGTTGATAAACCGACTATTCAATATATTGTAGAAGAAGCATTAGCTGCTGGTATTGAAGATATTTTGGTAATTACTGGTCGTAGTAAACGTGCTATTGAGGACCATTTCGATCGTAGCATCGAATTGGAGATGAATTTAAAAGAGCATGGCAAAGAAAAAGAATTAGAAGTAGTACGTAAAATTTCTGATATTCGTATTCACTATATCCGTCAAAAAGAACCGCGCGGACTTGGTCACGCTATTTTATGTGCACAACAATTTATCGGTGATGAACCGTTTGCTGTATTATTGGGCGATGATGTTGTTGATGCTAAAGTTCCTGCTTTAAAACAATTAATTGATGTTTATGAAAAAACAGGTTCTAGCGTTTTAGGTGTACAAGAAGTACCTTTAGAAAAAGTTTCTAGTTATGGTATTGTTGCCAGCCATGCTACTGATGAACCGAGAACCTTTACTGTTAGCGATATGGTAGAAAAACCTGCTGTCGAAGATGCTCCGTCACGTTTGGCTGTTTTGGGACGTTATGTTATCAATCCGGAAATCTTTGCTATTTTGGAAAAAACTGAGCCTGGTCGCGGTGGCGAAATTCAATTGACAGATGCTTTGAAGGTTTTGGCAGAACAACAAACTATGTATGCTTATAATTTTGAAGGTCGTCGTTATGATGTAGGCGATAAACAGGGTTTCTTAGAAGCCACTGTAGAAATGGCTTTAAAACGTCCTGATTTGCGAGATAAATTCTTAACTTATTTGCAAGGTATCGTTGCTAAAGAAAGCAAGTGAGGTAAATAATGAATATTTTAGTTACAGGTGGTGCCGGTTATATTGGTTCCCATGTTGTTGAGGAATTAAAAAAAAGCGGATTTACACCTATTGTTTATGATAATTTTTCTACAGGTCATGAGGAAGCTGTACCTGATGATGTACAATTAGTGGAAGGCGATATCCATGATGTACGTTTTGCTAAGCATATTATGGAGCAATTCAAAATTGATGCAGTAATTCATTTTGCAGCTAGTAGTCTAGTCGGCGAATCTATGACTAATCCGTCTAAATATTATTTTAATAATGTTGAAGGCAGCTTGCATTTATTAGAAGCAATGCGCGAAGCAGGCGTTGATAGAATCGTCTTTTCTTCTACCGCTGCTGTTTATGGAGAACCTGAACAGGTTCCTATTACTGAAGACAGCAAATTGCAGCCGACCAATGTTTATGGACGTACTAAACTGACTATTGAAGGTATGTTAGCCGATTATGACCATGCTTATGATATGCACTATGTAGCTTTACGTTACTTTAATGCTGCAGGTGCTTCTCATACCAGTGATATTGGCGAGGACCATAACCCTGAAAGTCATCTGATTCCGCTGATTTTGAAAACCGCTCAAGGTGTGCGTAAACAGATTGCTATTTTCGGTACTGATTATCCTACAGCAGATGGTACCTGCATTCGTGATTACATTCATGTTTGTGATTTAGCAAAGGCGCACGTTTTAGCTTTGAAACATTTGTTGGCCGGAGGTAGTAGCCGTATTTATAATTTAGGCAGTGAAAATGGTTTCAGTGTACGTCAGATGATTGAAAGTGCTAAAAAGATTACCGGTGTAGATTTTCCTGTTGTTGAAGAAGAACGCAGAGCAGGTGATCCGGCAGTTTTAATTGCCTCTTCCGAGAAGATTCGTAATGAATTAGGCTGGGTGCCGGAGCATAGCAGTGTTGATGAGGTTATCAGTACTGCGTGGAAATGGCATAAGGGTCATCCTCATGGCTATAATGGTTAAATTTCATATGTGCATATAAAAAAGGACGGTTAATACCGTCCTTTTTGAATTTATGCGATATTGCTTTCTATTTCTTCAAGCTCTTTTTCGCTATTCTGGTAATCATTGGCTTGTTCTTTTAAAAGATTTTTAAAAACCTCAAAGATACTTTCGATTAATGTTTCCGGTACGATAGGTTCATAATCACCATAAGAGTAAGTGTGTTGACCTATTAACTTATTGTTTTTATCATATACAGAAACGTGTAAAATTTTAAATTCGGCACATTCCATATCCAAGGAAAGAAGTAATTTAGAAGATTGGTCATCTTTAACATTATACGATAAAATCCAACATTCTAACAAAAGATGATCTTTATGCTGATATCTAGTATCAAGCTTACTATTAATAGATTCCCTATCAAGCCAGAAACCATTAGTATCATTGGAATTCAACCAAAGCCAACGGTCAGGATTGGGCTGTTCAAATGCTAGGCAGGTAGCTGAAATTAACAGCTGCAATGTTAGTAAAAATAAAATAAATTTTTTCATAAATAACAACTCCCATCTATCAGTAATCATAGCATTTTTATCTTTGAGCGTCAATTTTAGTATATTGACGAGGAAACTGCTTATCTCATCGTGTTTTTCTGGCCTCTTTTTGCAATAAGCAGTATTTTTTGCTACAATATAAAATTAGATAGAATAATAGGAGCGAAAAAAATTATGCAGTTAGTAGTAGATAAAATAGCGAAGGCTTTTGGCATTCACGAAATTTTTAAAAATGTAAGTTTTATGATAGAAAAAGGCGAGCATATCGGTTTAGTAGGCGTCAATGGCAGCGGCAAATCTACCTTGCTGCATTGTTTGCTGGATCCGGAATGGATTGATGCCGGTGCTATTAAATTTGAGCCAGGTATAAGCATTGGTTATGTACAACAGGGCTTTAGCGATATTCATGGTACCATTTGGGAGTTTATGTTGGCCTCCTGCCCGGAGGTAACCTCTTTGCGTCATAAATTAGCCGATTTAGAGGTTAAGTCTGCTAATCTCAACGGCGATGCTCTTGATGAGTGTTTGGAAGAATATGGTCGTGTTGTAAAACGTTATGAATTTATCGATGGCTATAATTTTGAAAATCGTATTAAACGTGTTTTAATCGGTTTAGGATATACTGAAGAGTGGTGGCAGCAAAATGCTGAAACCTTAAGTGGTGGGCAAAAAACACGCCTGATGTTGGCGGCGGCTTTAGTACGTAATCCTGATTTTATGATTCTTGACGAACCTACTAACCATTTGGATATTATCATGACTCAATGGCTAGAAAAATATTTGCAGGAATTTAAAGGTGGATTATTAGTAGTCAGCCATGACCGTGCTTTCTTGGATAATGTGGCTGTACGTATTTTGGAAATGGAGGGCGGCAAATTACAGTCCTTTAAAGGTAATTATAGCCGCTATCTGGAACAAAAGGCTATACAGAGTGCGACTTTAGAGGCTGCCTATAATGCACAGCAGGATTATATTGCCCGTACAGAAGCTTATATCCGTCGTTTTAAAGCAGGTATTAAAAGTAAAATGGCCCGTGGACGTCAATCTCAATTAGACCGTATGGAACGTATGGATGCACCGGTACAGATTGAAGAGTTTGAATTGCGTCTGCCTCCTGCTGCTGAATGCGCCGATAGAGTGCTGATTATGGAGGATTTGACTATCGGCTATGGTCAGAAGGTTTTGGCTAAGGGGATTAACCTTACTCTGCGTCGTGGAGAAAAGGCAGCATTGTTAGGTGCTAATGGTACAGGTAAAACTACTTTGCTGCGCACTATTTTAGGCGAAATTGCTCCTTTGAAGGGACGTGCCAAAATTGGTAATCGTGTGCAGATCGGTTATTTCTCTCAGAGCTATGAGCGCCTGGATGCTAAGCAGACTTTATTAGAAAATTTCGTGACTGAATATGGTTTTACCGAAGAACATACTCGCTCTATGTTAGGTGGTATGTTGTTCCATGGCGATGATGTTTTTAAAAAAATCGGCGAATTAAGTGGTGGTCAGAAGGCACGTCTTGTTTTATTGAAGCTGGTTCTGGATGGTGCTAATTGCTTAGTGCTTGACGAACCTACCAACCATTTAGATATTATGGCTCGCGAAACTGTTGAAGCTGCTTTGGAGGCGTTTGACGGTACTGTTTTGGTAGTCAGCCATGACCGTTATTTTGTCAATGAAGTTACTAATAGAATCTGGGAGATTGAAAATCAGCAATTAGTTGATTATAAAGGTAATTATGACTTTTATTTAGAGGAAAAACAGAAAAAAGCTCAGGCAGCTGCTGAAGCGGCATTAGAAGCAGAAAAGCAAAAAGAATATGATGAGCAGAAGGCTAAAAAAGCTCAAGCTGTAGCAATTAATACTGTGCTTACTAAGAAAAATGAACGTAAAAAAATCTATACTCATGATGAAGCAGTTAAATTATTGCCTAAGATAGAGTTGCAAATTCGTGAACAGGAGGCTATGATGGGCCTTTTAGAAAAGCAAATGGCAGACCCGGCAAATTATGATAATTTAGAGCATAGTCAGGCAATGGCCGATGAGCACAAGGCTTATGAAGAAAAAATTTCTGCATTAATGCAGAAATGGGAAGAGCTGATGGAAGCTTCGGAGGAGTAAGCATGACTCATGATGATTATATGCGTTTAGCTTTAGAGGAAGCACATAAAGCAGCAGCTATGGGGGAAATTCCTATTGGTGCCGTTATCGTTTATAATGGCGAGGTTATCAGTGCTGCCCATAATATGCGTGAGCTTTGGCAAGATGGTACTGCTCATGCCGAAATCATTGCTATTCGCGAAGCGTGTAAAAAATTAGGTCGCTGGCGTTTGAGCGGCTGTGATTTGTATGTTACCGTAGAACCTTGTCCAATGTGTAGCGGTGCAATTGTGAATAGCCGCATAAATCGCGTTATTTATGGCTGTCCTGATGTTAAGGCCGGCGGAGCTGAATCAATCTTTAATATTATTAATAATCCTAATCTGAATCATAATGCAGAAGTTATCAGCGGTATTTGTGAAGCTGAATGTGCACAGATAATGAAGGATTTCTTTAAACGTCGCCGTCAGGAAAATAAAGAGCGTAAAGTTAGGCAGAATAACATTTAACCTAATGGGCAAGAAGTCGCCACCTCTATAGGTGGTGCGATGAATTGCCCTATTATTTTTCAGAAGACAAAGTGATATAATATAATCAGTAGATATATAAAAATAGGAGTAAAAACAATGGAATTAGATAGTAATTGTCATTCAGTATTTTTGCTGTATTATCACTTAGTTCTTGTAGTAAAATATAGAAGAAATGTATTTGATGATACAATTTCTGAATTTGCTAAAGATATGTTTGTAAGAATTGGAGTTCCGTATCATATTACTTTAGTACAATGGAATCACGATAAAGACCATGTGCATATAATGTTCAAGGCTCATCCTAAAACAGAATTGACTAAATTCATAAATGCATATAAATCAGCAAGTTCTAGGATAATAAAAAAAGAATTTCCACATATAAGAAAATATCTGTGGAAAGAAATGTTTTGGTCTAAAAGTTTTTGTTTGTTGACTACTGGAGGAGCTCCTATTGAAGTCATAAAAAAATATATAGAGGAACAAGGTCAAAAGAGTAAATAATTTTGAGGAGGTGGACTGATGAAACAACTAAGAGCATATAAATTTAGAATTTATCCAAGC
>UQWU01000047.1 GCA_900544885.1 uncultured Phascolarctobacterium sp.
GGTATCTCGTCATCGATACAACGCTCGATTCCGTCCAACTTCTCATAATGAGAATAATGGGTGCAAATCAAAGTTTATCGCACCAGTGTAGCACCCACTGTACCTGTTCAACAATTCTTTTCTGTTCTTCCAACGGCGGAAGCGGAAAAATGATTTTTTTGAAAATATCAAACGGAGGAATGTTTTTAATTGCTGAACCTTTGCTGTTTTCTTTAGCCTCTTTCTTGATTACATAATCGAAATAGAGAAGAAAATAGTCGATGTTGATGGGTGCATAGATTCGCATTCTCATCAGCGCCTGATTTATAATGCCTAACTCAATATCACTTGGCATTACATAGGTCTCTCCAATAGTGCCTGCGCAACTAACGATAATGTCTCCAGGAAAAACAGTAAAGCCACTCATTTTACTTTCGTAATAGTCACGCTTTATATAGTACGAACCTAATGTATGATCCTTTTGGATTGCATTTTTCTGTTCGTACACTTTTACGGCATCTATCCCGTGGGGGACAAACATACTTTTAGTTAAACTACTTCCAAACGGTCCCTTTCGATAATCGCCAATGTCATTTAAGCGCATCAATTCCCATGAATCAGGTACTTCAAAAGGAATTTCATCGTCAATGCAAACTTCCTCTGAACCACGCTTTTCATAATGAGAATTATCCCTTCTGAAAATGACGGATTCGTGCTTGTCACGCTTGATTTTTCCTGCCTTAATTAGTTGCTCCTTCTCTGCACGAATACGTTCCAGAAGGACGGAAGCTGGTTCATCGTTTGGGTCTTGTGGTACAAGTTTTCCTTGTACAGCCTCCTGCAAAATAGATTTTTTAAGCAGATCTGGGAACTGAGTATTGAGGTTATTTAGTCTTTTTTCTGCCTGTGCATATTTGTCCAAGAAAGGCTCGAACTCTTTTATCTTGGTAACAATTCGGTACTGTTCAGATAGCGGGGGTAGTGGGAATAACAAGGCATGTAAAGCGTTTGCAGACAGTCCCTGGATGCCAATACCTTTTCCGCCAATCCATCCTGCGTGCTTGTAAAGGAAAAAGATGAAGTAATAGTATTCGGTACATATTTCAGAATAAGGACGCAGCCTGTGGATATGGTTTTGTATCCTAATATCTGTGTCATACGGCCAGATTGCGGATCGCCCAATATCTCCACCCTCACAAACAAGTAGATCGCCCTTGGTTGCAGTGCATTTCTCAATTTCCGATTCGGAAAAATACATTTCTCGTAGAGAATCAATTTCAAATCTATTCCAGTAAAGATTGGATGTAGTAATGTATGTGAGTAACTCACCAGAACGATTAGACGCATTCAAAGCTTTACCGGTATTGTGCTGATAAATTTCTCCTAATCGTACCCATTCCCAACTCTCAGGAATCTCAAACGGAATCTCATCTGCAATGCACACCGGCTCATTCTTTCCGACTTTCTCATAAGGCAAATTATCGGTAGGGTACATGAATTTACGATAGAATAACTTAATCCCAATTTGGGACGAAGTTATAAATTGGTTTTTAGATAAGTTATTGATAAGAATTTATAAGCTATAAAAATGAGTATCGGGATTTTTCTATCCATGGGAATTTAATTTTTACATTATTTATGCTGATGTTACCACTTCGGACCAAGTTGGACCGAAGTGATAACACAACGTCCCGATAATTTATCAGGAATAAAAATAACTTCTGCGCAAGTTGAGCAGAAGTTAAAATTGTCAGTTATCGCTTCTGACTTCGTGCCAACTTGGCACAAGGTTGCTTCTCGCCAAATTGACGAGAGGTACGATTCCTGCTCTTTGACTTGTTCCCGATTTGGGAACAGGTCAGATCGTGAGAACTCTTAATTTCACTTGTATCCAAGTTGGGCACAAGTTCAAAATACCAAAAGAGAAATTTGGCTTGTGGAAGAATTGGTCACAGGCAGTATAGAGAAATTATTCCCAAGCTGGGAATAATTTAGAGCCATATTTTGACCATTCACAAATCGGCAAGCAGTGTAAACCTGTACAGGTTCACTTATTTTCTCGATTTTCCCTCTGGGTCAATCTTCGCAAATTGCTTGTTGGGGAAGCATCCCCAATCCCCATTGAACGGTATCTGCGATACCGGCTACTCGTTCATTCTGAACGCTTTTGTAGATACTACTTCTGGACAAATTGTCCAGAAGTAAAAACTATTTTTAGAAAAAACTCTGATGCAATTTCTACCGAAACGAAAAATATTTCTTTAACGCAGTTCTGCATACTTGTTTTTTCTACATTTATCCGGTAGAATAGACATAGGAAACAGAATGCCTGTTCGAACTTAATTTTATAGTTTTGTGGGATTACCCGATTTAAAGTCTGACATATTTTTGTGAGGATAAATTCTTCTTCACGTTGGCTGTTACATAGAACCATCAGAAAAGTGCATGTTTTATTGTACTTGTTTCTTGATGCTTTGTGTGACAGCTTTTTTGTTTTTCTTCCACCCAACTTGGGCGGAAGTTAGCAGACGACACACGAAGGAGGAAATAAATGACTAACGAATTTGATTTTAATGTAAAACAAGATGATTATGAGGAGTGGTTCAGCCAAATCAGTCAAACAGAGGAAAATAATTGCCTAAAGTTTTCTGTGCCAGACCCTTATGCAAAATGCGTTCGTTCTCAAGAAAGTTCAAATAGAATATTTGCCAAAACAGACACAGACGGAAACATCCATGCAGATAATCTCTCCGCTTACTGGATACCGCAGCTTACACTTCAAAAGGAAATTGGAGGTACAGTTTATACAGTTACCGGATACTATGAGGGCAAAACGGATTTTATTCGTAAGTTAGAGCGAATGACTGTTGACAGAATGCGCAGAGCTATGGAGGGTGACACCGATGACAAATAACAAATTGTTTGATACAATAACCTTGACTAATCAAGAACTGCCAGTTGCCCCTATGAAGGAGGAAGCAGAAATGTTAAGGGCAACAGATAAAATAACCGCTTTATATTGCAGACTCTCCCAAGAGGATGCGTTGGCTGGCGATAGTAATTCTATTGTGAATCAGAAAAATATCCTGCTTCAATATGCAAAGGATAATCGCTTTCCGAACCCAACTTTTTTCGTAGATGATGGCTACAGTGGCACTACTTTTGACCGCCCAGGATTTCAGAAAATGCTGGATGAAATCGAATCCGGCAATGTGGCAATTTGTATCACAAAAGATCTCTCCAGACTTGGCAGAAACTCTGCTATGACAGGGCTGTACACCAATATCACATTCCCGAAACATGGTGTCCGATATATTGCCATCAATGACAATTTTGATACCAGCGACCAAAACGGCATGGGTATTGATATGGCAGGTATCAAAAACTGGATCAATGAGTTTTACGCTCGTGATACCAGTCGCAAAATCAGAGCCGTTAATAAGTCAAAAGGTTCTCGTGGCATCCCACTGACTACTAATGTCCCTTACGGGTACATAAAGAACCCGGATAATCCGGCTCAGTGGCTTGTAGATGAAGAAGCTGCCATTGTGGTGAAGTATATCTTCAAGATGGCAATGGAAGGACGTGGACCAAGCCAGATTGCATCGCAGCTGACCAAGGAAAAAGTACTTACACCGACAGCCTACAAGCAGAAACAGGGATTAAATACCCCACAGGCAACACCTGAGAATCCAAGCAAATGGCACCAGACAACGGTACGAAACATTTTGGAGCGCAGAGAGTACACCGGCTGTACCGTCAACTTCAAGACTTTCACCAATTCTATCTGGGACAAGAAAAAACGTGAGAATCCGATAGAGAATCAATCCATTTTTTATGATACTCATGAAGCAATCATCCCGGAAGATATATTCGAAAAAGTTCAGGTACTGCGACAGAATCGTCACCGCAGAAGCAAGACTGGAAAAACAAGCTTGTTCTCCGGTTTGGTATATTGTGCCGATTGTGGAGAAAAGCTGTACTACTGCACAGCTAATAATTTTGAAAAAAGACAGGATTTCTTCGAGTGTTCCACACATCGTAAAAACGATGAAAAATGCAAATCTCACTATATCCGAGCAGTCGTCTTGGAAGATATGGTGTGGATGCATATGGAAACAGTCATCAGCTATATTCTCTGCTATGAAGATCACTTCCGTGCAGTTGTTCAGGAAAGTATGAGCATGGAGAGCAAGGAAAAGATTCAGGCATGGAAAAAACAGCTTACGCAGGCTGAAAAGCGTATTGTAGAGTTGGACAGGCTGTTCGTGAAGATTTACGAGGACAATGCTAAAGGAAAGCTGTCTGATGAACGTTTCTCCATGATGAGTGCAAACTATGAGGAGGAACAGAAAAAACTCAGAATGGACGCTGTAGAGCTTCAGAAGAGCATTGAAAATCAAGAGCACCGGAGTGAACGACTGGAAAAGTTTATCCGAAAAGCAACACACTATCAGGATTTAGATTCACTGACACCGGATGCTCTGCGAGATATGGTCAGTGCTATTTATGTAAGTGCACCGGATAAATCTTCGGGTAAACGTCAGCAGAAAATCGAAATCTATTATGATGGTGCAGGGTTTATTCCGCTGAGTTTATTGACGCAAAGAGAAACGGCGTAACCGAAGTCACGCCGTTTTCTCCCCGAAAATCGGGATTTTTAAATTTTACTGTTTTATGGGCACCGCCCTAACGGGGTGGTTTTTTATCTTCTGAAACAACTTGACTTTAAATATAACGAGAGCTATCATGTGCACACTAAATACAAAGGGGACACAATAATGGAAAACAACAAAACTAATAATTCTTTAACCGGGTACAAAGGCCTCACCTATACTCAAGAAGCCAAAGGTGCGGATGCAAAAACTAAAGAAGGGCAAGTTCACAACTTGGTCGTAAAGTTTCTCAAAGTATATGCAGGAGTATATGGCGAGCCGACAGCAGAGAACATCGCTGACACCGCTTGGTACTTGGCTGAAGAAGAAATCAGCTGTGAGCGCAATCGTGCATTTATTGGTGTGTAGGACGCAAAGAAATATGGACCTGAAAGCTTGGCAGTCAGAATTGAAAGCAGCCGAGAAGAAAATAAAAATAGTTGAAAATATTGCCAAAACAATGGATGCCATTGGAAAGGGAAAATGAATAAAAAAGTATACCAACCACCACGGTCAATAGAGCACCGCTACAGGCGTGCTATTGGCCGTTTGTTATTTCCGCTGCTGGGTGAGCTGGCTGAACCAAGGAACCCGAGATTCCGCCGATACGAGATGCGGAAGAAGAAAACGAGAAAGTAGATGTATTCGATTCTTTGGAGAAAGAGTTACAAAAGCAAGAAGTGAACGATGGAGATGTAGTCGAGGAAGCTTTGGATGTAATTAATGAGGGTTAAATAGATAATATAGACATAAGAAGATTATTAGGAATAAAAAGTGTGCAACTTCAATTTACAATTTAGGAAAGATGAAAAATTTTAGATAATTTAAACTGTTTTAGAGGATGTATTTCACTTTTCTTCCATATAATATAATATATACCTAAACATGTTATTGAGAATAAAAAGTATACAATATAAATTTTCCAAATTTTTCACTATAAAAATGAGAAATCTTGGTATATAATAAGGACGAAAATATTAGAATCGAGGTGCTTCGAATATGAAAACTAGATTTACTGAACTTTTAGGTATTAAATATCCGATTATTCAAGGCGGTATGGCTTGGACTAGTGATGCTAATCTGGCAGCAGCTGTTTCTAATGCTGGTGGTGCAGGCATTATTGGTAGTGGCGGACGTACTACTGAATGGACTCGTGAAGAAATCCGCAAAGCTAAAAGCTTGACTGATAAACCATTTGGCGTTAACGTTATGTTGATGGCACCCAATATTGCGGAAATCATTGATATGCTGTGCGAAGAAAAAGTAGCTTTTGTTACTTTAGGTGCTGGTAACCCTGTCCCGCATATCGCAAAATTCCACGAAGCCGGTATTAAGGTTATTCCGGTTGTACCTAATGTAAAACTGGCTCAACGTATCGAAGCTGCCGGTGCTGATGCTATGGTTATCGAAGGTATGGAAGCAGGCGGTCACATCGGTAAACAAACTACTATGGCTCTGATGGAAAATGTTCTACCATCCGTAAAAAGCGTTCCTGTTTTAGTAGCAGGCGGTATTAGCGATGGCCGTGCGATTGCTGCAGCTCTTTTAATGGGTGCTGACGGTGTACAGATGGGCAGCCGTTTCCTTCTGACTATTGAATGTCCTGCTAATATTGCAGCGAAGGAAGCTATTGTAAAAGCAACCGATACCGATAGCGTAGCAACAGGTTTCAGCCGTAATCTTGGTGTACGTTGCCTGGCTAACGCTTTCACTGATGCATACACTGCTAAAGAAGTTGCCGGTGCACCGAAGGAAGAATTAATGGCTATGGGTGCAGGTACCAATAAGCGTGGTATTCTGGAAGGCGATATTGTTAACGGTACTGTAATGTGCGGTCAAAGCTTGAATGTTTTAAACGATATTCTGCCTTGTAAAGAAGTAATGGAGCGTTTAGTTGCCGAAGCTAAAGCTGCTATCGACCGCATTAAATCTATCGAATTTTAAAGTAGTTAGTTGGAACATTCTTCCTTTTATTATGTATAAAATAACATATTAGATGATGTAGTGATTAATATTACCGGAAGGATAAAAGGATGAGTAAGCAGGTATAGACTGTAAGACAACTAGCGTCGATTAATCATCAGCGATAAGGCAAGGCAGGCAAGATCGAACCCTTGCAAGACTGCTAACCATTGGCTGAAGTCTATTGCCAGCAACTGTAACACTAATAAAATAATTGTTGTTTTCATAGTGTTACCCGTAGTTTAATATTGTTAAAAGGTTGGGCGGAAAAATCCGCCCTTTGCCCTCTACCGATTACTTTTTGTCGTTGTTGTCGGTGGGGGCTTTTTCCTTTTTATACGCCTGTCGCAAGCCGTACAGTGCAATAATAATATTGACCGGGCTTTCTACAGCGTAAAGGATGTTATTTATATCCACGGTGTACCTACGTTCTTAAGAATGCAAAATAAGACCAATGTCGTTATAAACTGTGATATGACCTTGTTCTTACACTATGTTATTATATAAGTAAAGAAAATAAGGTGGTGATGATATGAGCAATGACAAGCAAACAGTATTTCAAATTAGAATACAATCAGAACTAAAAGAAGCGTTTAAGGCTGAATGCTTAAGACAGTACAAAACGCCTTCAGACGTTTTAAGGGGTCTGATGTTCGAATGGCTGCAAAAACAAAAAGAATAGGAGTAGTAGGAACTGACTAGCAAAGAATTAGCTAAAGAATTAATTGAGCGAATTCCAGAATCGAAAATGTACTACATTCTAGCATTTTTACAAGGTGCAGCAATTCCAGATGAAGCCACAAATAGAGAAACTTTAGAAGCAATTGAAGAACTGGAAAGCGGAAAAGGCGAATGTTTCGAAGGGTTAACAAAAGATTTTTTTGCAAATATGTATGTCGTTGACGGTATTGCATACGCAGGCGACCCAAAGCCGATGTTAAAGGTTGTTGCCGTAAGAGCATTGGCAGATTGGAAGTTGTGGCTAAAATTTAAAGTATAGTTTTGTTATCACAAAACATAAAAGCATTGATAAACAAAATGCTAAATTATTATATAATTCAGGCTAGGGACTAGCCGTAGAGCTTGGTAAATATAGTTAGGTTACTAACTACTTCCCAAGAAGCTCCCACTTCTTAAAGTGGTGAGTGGTTCATGGTTTTAGATTTTTGAATTACTATTATCCTTATAAGAAATAAATATCGTTATTAGAGATTGTTGTAAAAGCAGTGTATCGAGGTCTTTTTAGATACACTGTTTTTTTTCTTGTAAACTTTTGGAATATGAAATTATTGCAACTTGACTGTTTTTGATTATCGTTGTATAATCACATTATTGATTATTAGCAATATATATCAATTGAGGAGCAGAACGATAATAAATTGCTGGCTTTTGCCCAAAAAAATGTGTGATTTTTTTGACGAAAATAAGAAAGAGGGTTGTATGATGAGTATTTTTACTGGTGCTATTGATTATTTTATTAAGGGTGGTCCCTGCATGTGGCCGTTGCTGCTGTGTTCTTTTGTAGCCATTGCCATCGGTGTAGAGCGCTATCTGTACTTCAAAAAAGCAATTTCCGGTACTCATTTTGCTGTTACCTTCTGCCGTATGATGAATGATTTCAATATTGTCGGAGCCCGCGAATTTGCTGGTGAGGCTCAAGGTGAGGGTGCTAAATTAGCAGTCAGAATTCTGGATGCTAAAGAGGATATCGGCAACCGTGTGGAATCTATTGTTTATTCTAAAGCAGATCGTATTTTAGATGGCCTGGAAAAAAATCTGAACTATTTGGGCGTAGTTATTGGTCTGGCACCGATGCTTGGCCTGCTGGGTACTATTACTGGTATGATTTCTTCTTTTAATGCTTTGAACGAAAGAACTCAAAACCCTATGGCTGTAACCGCAGGTATCGGTGAAGCTTTGATTACTACTGTATTCGGTCTGTGTATTGCGATTATGGGTATGTGTATCCATGCTTATTTATCTGGTAAAATTAAAACTGAATCCTTAAATCTGGACGAAATTGCCAGCACCTTAGTTAACATCGTGCAAGCCAAAGATGCTGCATATGGCGAAAATACTAAACACTAAGGGGCGGTGAGAATATGCGTAGACGTCGTAAGAGATTGCTGAGAACTCCTGAGATTATGCTCAGCCCGATGATTGATATGATTTTCCTGCTGCTGGTTTTCTTCATTATCAGTACCATGTACATGAGTGAAGTAAAAACTATTCCTATCCGTTTGCCGGTAGCACAACATTCTGAAAATGTCAGCAAGAGCAATTTTAATGTCAGCATTAAAAAAGATGGCTCCATTTATCTGGATGAACAAAAAATCGAGCTAGATATGCTGGTAGCGAATGCTGCTACTGAAAGTAAAAGAGATTCTTCCTTCTCTGTAATTATTCGTGCTGAAGGCGATGCCGATTACAAAACTGTTATTCAATTAATGGATAAGCTGAAAGGTGCCGGTGTGACCCGTTTTGGATTGGCTACCGATGTAGGTGGCGGCAATGAATGATGAACAAAAACGTTTAGGCAAGGGCTTTGCCGTAGCACTTGCTGTGCATTTGGTGGCTGCCATAGTCATTGGTGTGTTCGGTTATCGCTTTGTTACCCGTCCGCCTGAGGTTTTGGAAGTAACCTTGTCAGGTAGTGGCGGTAGTCAGGCTGCTGATTCCGAAGAAATAGAAGAGCAGGTCGAGCAGGAGGATAATAGTATCATGCACAGTATTGATGATATTATTGATAAACGCCTGAAGCCTGAAATCCAACATAAAAAAGTCGTTAAAAAGGCTGCGAAGGCTACAACCAATAACAATACCTCCACTAGCTCTAATGCCGGCAACGGTCAGGGCAGCGGAACTAATAATGAACAGGGTAGTGGCAGCGGTAATGGCGAAGGTGATGGACAGGGTAGTGGTAATGATAGTGGTGAAGGCCGTGGCGTTCCAGTAACTCCGCCACGCATTATTTCTGCTAGTGAACCGCGTTATCCTAGCAATTTGCGTAACCAAGGTATCGAAGGTACCGCAGGTATCCGTATGCTGGTAGGTGCTGACGGACGCGTACAGGAGGCTTCTGTGGTAAGCTCCTCCGGTTATCCGGAAATGGACGAATCGGCCGTTAATGCAGTATATAAATGGCGCTTTAGTCCTGCAAAAGATAAATATGGTAAAAAGGCTGCTTGCTACGTAACCCGTGGCATCCGCTTCAGCTTAAGACGCTAAAAGTTAACTGTCGATAAGTGCGAGAGCATTTGTCGGCAGTTTTTTGTTTTCGTTCGGAAGTATTATTATATTTAAAACAATAATGTAAAGTAAATAATAATGATTAACAAAACTTTTGTATTATTACTTGACAATATATTGAGTATATGGTTTATAATTAATCAAATATCAAAAAGAAAAGAGGAAGTTTTATGTCCGAGCATTTATGCACTTTATCCAATGGTGATAACGTGTATTTTTACGATAAAAGCATAGTTGTTTATTTTAAAGGTCAACGTAAAGTGTTGAGCACCTCTGTTTATAACGGCGGCTACCATGAGGATTTTGACGCTGTTTATAATTATGATGCGAAGCTAGGAGCAGGTATGCCTTGTGAAATGCTGGCTGACACTTATTTAGAACATATGCGTCTGATTTCTAAGCGTCTAGCTCTAAATCCTGATAAAGTAAGCGGGATGGCAACAGCCGCCAGCATGGAAAATGTAGCTGTGGAAACATTAAAATATAAGGAGTTGACTGTCACTGCTATTGTTACCGGCGGTATTGAAACTAACGGCGGTAGAGTAGGTGATCCTGCTGATTATTATCGTCCTGTGGAAAAGCCTGATAAATTCGGCACCATTAATATTATGCTCTTGATGGACTGCGATATGCCTGAGGGTACTTTGGCTCGTGCCTTAGTAACTTGTACGGAGGCTAAGACTGCGGCTATTCAGGAGCTTTTAGAAGGCAGCAAATATTCTAATGGTATTGCGACTGGAAGTGGAACAGATACTACGATTATCGTGGCAAATAGTGAAAGTCCGCTTTATCTGGAAGGTGCAGGTAAGCATAGTAAATTAGGCGAGTTGATTGGTCGTACTGTATTAAAAGCAGTTAAGCGTGCATTAGCCAAGCAATCCGGACTTACTCCTGAATGTCAGCATGATGTTTTCCGCCGCTTAAAACGCTTCGGTGTTATACCGCAAACTATGTGGCAGGAATATAGCAAAATGACAGGTGCGACAGTAAAACCGGAGTATTTAGTAGCAGCAGAAGACTTAGGGAAAGAAAATATGATGCTGTGTATGACATCCTTATATATTCATTTATTGGATCAGATGTTGTGGAAATTAATTTCTCCCAACGAAATGCAGGAGGCCGGACAACAGGTGCTGGACAATATTGCGGCTGTTTACGGACAGGAAAAAGAAGTTATTACAGAACCTACTTTAGAGGGTATGTTGGCTGCGTGGAAGTTGCTCTTTAATAAGTTAGTAGCGGAAAAATTATCTGCATAAAATTTTGCTTGACTGTAAAGCAGGAATATAGTGTATATTAGAATTATCAGTAAGAAAGAGGTGATTTTAATGACTAATTGTCATCCGAAATTTGAAATTCCGACCGATCCCCACGGCAAACGCCGTTATGAAAGTGCTATGAAGCACGTAGAAGCTGCAAAAAAAGCAGGTAAATCTACCGAAGAAATTCATGCTATCTTCAAAAAAGTAATGGAATTTAATCCTATGGATATCGATTCTATTCCTAAAGACGAAGCACATGCTAAATACCGCAGTGCTATGGTACATATGAAGGCTGCTCTGGAAAAGGGTAAAAGCAGTGCCGAAGCTCATGAAATAGCAAGAAAAATCCTCAATGGTGAAACTTCCGGCCATTGCAGTGCAAAAAAAGATTAATATAAAAAAGCGTCAGTAAGCATTAAGCCTACTGACGTTTATTTTTTGCTCATTTATTTTTGGCAGTGCTGCGTACCTGTACGAAAAGCAGATTAATATATTGTTTAGTATCGGCATATAACCAATGATTTTCTATGGGTAAGACATACAAATCACTACAGGGTTCAAATTCGTTGATTTTCATAAAATGAGCAATTTTTTCGATTAAGGCATGAGCCTGACTACAAAAGGGACCGGAAAAATATAACTCCAGATATAAGCCTGTGGGTAGAGTAGATAAAGCTGTTTTCGGATGAGTAGGCGGATTATCGGCAAAGGAGAAGAAGGAATGAGAGGAGGGAGCTTTTTGGGGCAACGGTGCTGTAAAAACTCTTTCCTTAGCTACAATCCAACCTGCCTGACGTTCAATAAAACCTTTGTTATGAGCAGTTAATTGGGAATGACGGGCAAATTTAGCAATACGCTCCTTGCTACTGACATCAGGATACAATTCTGTTAGGCGGATGTAACGCTGCTCTTTCCAGGTAACAGTGATCTGATTCAGAGGCAGGTTATTATTTTGCTGGATGTTCGCAGAAATACGTTGAATGGAACGGCAGATGCGTTCATTTTCTTTGATGATTTTTGCACATTCGGCGGCTCGTTTTTGTAATTGTTCAAGAAAACATTCTTTATTACGGTGCTCTAGATAGTATTTAATATCGGCTAAGCTGATATTTAAGGAGCGCAGGTTAACGATGATTTCTAAATCCAGATATTGAGCCACGGAATAGTGACGATAACCGTTTTCACCGATAAAGTCCGGTGAAAGCAGATGAATTTTATCATAATATAGTAGTGTTTGCTTGCTGATGCCGAAAAGACTGGCTAGTTCGCCGGCAGTAAAACAATTACATTCATTAATATTCTTATCCATAGAAATACCTCTGTTTTTATTTGTGATATATAATATAAATTAAA
>UQWU01000048.1 GCA_900544885.1 uncultured Phascolarctobacterium sp.
ACCCGTTGATCGGTTCCGCTGGTGTATCCGCAGTTCCTATGGCTGCTCGTGTATCCCAAGTTGTTGGTCAAAAAGCTAACCCTTCTAACTTCCTGCTCATGCATGCTATGGGCCCGAACGTAGCAGGCGTTATCGGTACTGCAGTTGCTGCAGGTACCATGTTGGCTATGATTGGACCTGTTGCGAAATAATTTCCTTTGCAACTCCCCTAAAGAGTGTGTGGAATTTCCACACACTCTTATTTTTTTTGTTAAAAAGCATTTTCATAAAATAGCGTAATAGGAAATGGTAGCGGTTACGGTATAATTTAGTAAGATTAGCTGATGAGAAAATCGAAATATTAGTAAGGGTAAATATAGCGTAAAATTTACTAGAACTGTTTAAACAGCCGTAGGACGTTTTTTTAGGTAATGTTTATACTTTGTTACATATTAGTCAATTTAGAGGCGTTAAATCGTTTCTGAAGCGAAATTTAGAGCTATTATTTATTGCCAAGGGTATGTAGAGTTAAATTATGAGGTACTTGTCAAAAAATAACATGAGTTTATCAGAGAGTTATAAACTAGGCAAAAGAAGCCTGTGGCAAGGGAAAAGAAAAATTTCAATGAGATGTAATAATTAACGTAAGCTGGTAATTGTTACACATATAGAAAAGTAGGCAGGGTTTTATTATAGGATATTTGTCCCAGGGGACTTTTTAGAACAATAAAGAATATATACATTATATGAAGAAAAGTGAAAAAACAAGAAAAAACCATTGGCTTTTATCATAAAAAATGTCCAATACAGATGTACCTTACAAAAGTGCTTGAATTTTGCGACAAATAGTACTAACACGGCTATTTCAAGGGGTTAGGGTAATAATATAAAAACTGAAAAAGCCCTTTATTATTCCTGAACGTCATAACTTTAGAAACAATAGGAATAAAATGCTTAAAATAACGCACAAAAATACTCTTAAAAAATACAACAGTTGCATTAAATATGTTAATTTTTCGAAAAAATAACTTTTTTAATTACGAAATTAGTGTTATAATAAGCATATGAAATGCAAGAAAATACATAGAGCATTTCATGTGGTTCCTTAAAAACTACATATATAATACCTGATATATAGTGCCTTGATTGGCAGTGTATATAAATAAATTTTAAAAGGAGGAACTAAAATGTCCCCAGCAATCAAATGTCTCATTTTGTTGGCAGTAGTTGCATTATTATTTGTAACCGAACTTATCCCTCTGGCAATTACTGCTGTAGGCGCAGCTATCGCTTGCGGCCTCTTAGGTCTGATTCCTGCTAAACAGGTATTCAGCGGCTTGTCTAACTCTACTGTAGTACTGTTTGCAGGCATGTTCGTAGTTGGTGCTTCCATGTTCTACACTGGCTTAGCACAAGAAATCGGTGGTGTCGTAGTAAAAATGTGCGGCACTGGCGAAAACAGCTTAATGTTCGGCTTAATGCTCGTAGGTACTGTACTGTCCGCAGTATTGTCCAACACCGGTACCGCAGCTTGCTTACTGCCTGTAGCATTAGGTATCTGCTCCGCAGCTAAAATCCCTGCTTCTCGTCAATTAATGCCGTTGGCTTTCGCTTGCGGTTGGGGCGGTATCATCACCATGGTTGGTACTCCGCCTAACATCATTGCAACTGGTGCAATGAGTGCTGCAGGTCTGGAAACCTTTGGTTTCTTTGAATTCGCTTGGATCGGTATTCCTGTTTCCATCGCTGGTATGCTCTACATGATGTTCGTTGGTAAATATTTACTGCCTAACAAACAATTAGATGCAGACCAAGATATCGAACAAGAAATCGAAGCTAATGAAACTTCTAAATCCAAACAAATGGTATCTGGTATCATCCTGTTAGCTGTAGTTCTGGTTATGGCTCTTGGTATCAAAGGTATCACCTTGGAAATGGCAGCAATCATCGGTGCTCTGCTGTGCGTACTGACTGGCTGCTTAACTGAAAAACAAGCATATGCTTCCATCGACTGGGTAACCATCTTCCTGTTCGCTGGCATGATGCCTGTATCTGCAGCAATGGATAAAACCGGCGCTGGTAAATTAATCGCTGAATGGACCGTAGGTCTGATGGGCGGTTCTCCTTCTCCGTTGGTTGTAACCGCAATCCTGTTCATCCTGTCTTGCGGTCTGACCCAATTCATGTCCAACACCGCATCTTCCGCACTGCTGTGCCCGATCGGTTTGGCAATTTCCCAAAACCTGGGCGCTGACCCGAAAGCAGTTCTGATGGCTATCGCTGTTGCAGCATCCTGCGCATTCGCAACTCCGGTAGGTACTCCTCCGAACACTCTGGTACTTGGCCCTGGCGGATACAAATTCATGGACTATGTTAAAGCTGGTACCGGTCTGGTAATCGTAGCTTTCGTAGTATCCCTGGTAGTAATTCCGATGGTATGGCCTTTCTTCCCGGGTAAATAATTTGTTAGAATAAACAAAGATATAATAACAGACGTAACGAAATGTTGCGTCTGTTATTTTTTTGCTCTCATAAGATTATGTATAAATATACAAAATAAAATCTTAACTGATTGTGTAAACTTTGTGAAGAAATCTGAGGAAAAGGGTTGCTTTTTTGAAAAAAGTGTGATATTATTAACAACGTCGATAATTAAGTAAATAAAGTAAGTGGAAATGGTCGTTTGAATCGTTCAAATTTGTAATCCCACACAGGTTTGAAATGCTAAAAAATGAAAATTTCTTAGTAGAAAATGAATATAATCAAAATTTTCTGTGCTGGCTTTACTTAGTTATAGTAAATAGGTATTTTGATGTACCTAAAAAATTAAACATTTTATTTCTAAGGAGGAAAACAATGTCCCCAGCTATCAAATGTCTCATTTTGTTGGCAATAGTTGCTTTGTTCTTTGTAACCGAACTCATTCCTTTGGCAGTTACCGCTGTCGGCGCAGCTATCGCTTCCGGTCTTTTAGGTCTGATTCCTGCTAAACAGGTATTCAGCGGCTTGTCTAACTCTACTGTAGTATTGTTTGCAGGTATGTTCGTTGTTGGTGCTTCCATGTTCTACACTGGCTTAGCACAAGAAATCGGCGGTGTTGTAGTAAAAATGTGCGGCACTGGCGAAAACAGCCTGATGTTTGGTTTGATGATTGTTGGTACTGTACTGTCCGCAGTTCTGTCCAACACTGGTACTGCTGCTTGCCTGCTGCCCGTTGCTCTGGGTATCTGCTCTGCAGCTAAAATTCCTGCTTCTCGTCAATTAATGCCGTTAGCATTTGCTTGCGGTTGGGGTGGTATTATCACCATGGTTGGTACTCCTCCGAATATCATTGCAACTGGTGCAATGAGCGCTGCAGGTCTGGAACCTTTCGGCTTCTTCGAATTCGCTTGGATTGGTGTTCCTATCTCCATTGCTGGTATGCTGTACATGATGTTCTTAGGTAAATACTTACTGCCGAACAAACAAATCGATGCAGACCAAGATATTGAACAAGAAATCGAAGCTAATGAAGTAGATCGTAAAAAACAAGTTATCTCTGGCGTTATCCTCGGTGGCGTAGTTCTGGTTATGGCTGTTGGTATCCCGGGTGTATCCCTGGAAATGGCAGCAATCATTGGCGCTCTGCTGTGCGTACTGACCGGTTGCTTAACTGAAAAACAAGCATATGCTTCCATCGACTGGGTAACCATCTTCCTGTTCGCTGGCATGATGCCTGTATCTGCAGCAATGGATAAAACCGGCGCTGGTAAATTAATCGCTGAATGGACCGTAGGTCTGATGGGCGGTTCTCCTTCTCCGTTGGTTGTAACCGCAATCCTGTTCATCCTGTCTTGCGGTCTGACCCAATTCATGTCCAACACCGCATCTTCCGCACTGCTGTGCCCGATCGGTTTGGCAATTTCCCAAAACCTGGGCGCTGACCCGAAAGCAGTTCTGATGGCTATCGCTGTTGCAGCATCCTGCGCATTCGCAACTCCGGTAGGTACTCCTCCGAACACTCTGGTACTTGGCCCTGGCGGATACAGATTCATGGACTACGTTAAAGCTGGTACCGGTCTGGTAATCGTTTGCTTCGTAGTATCCCTGGTTGTTATTCCTATCGTATGGCCTTTCTTCCCTGGCAAATAATTTTATACAGGGTCTGAAACCGATATTTAAAGCCTGTCGCTTTGGCGACAGGCTTTTTTATGCTTTAGGAGCAGTTATCATTTAAAAGTGTCATTAAAAAGACACATTTTTTTGCTAAGATAGACACAGCTAAAAAGTATTTTATGCGAGAAAATGATGAACGAGGGATGCACAATGTTAAACATGGTCAAAAAAAATAAAGCCTTAATTGCAGCCTGCGCGTTATTGATAGCAGTTGGCTTTGGCGGATATAAATATTATCAAGGTACGCATGATAATATGCAAAATGTAAAAATTGCTGAAGTAAGCAAAGGTACTTTAACAGAAACTGTATCTGCAACAGGTGCTTTAGCAGCCTTGAATAATGTTGATATCAGTTCTAAGATTACAGGTCGTATCGTAGAAGTGCTTGTTAAAGAAAACCAACATGTGAATGCTGGTGACGTTTTAGTACGTCTTGACGATACTGCTCTGCGTGCTACTTTAGCTCAGATGCAGGCAAGAATGAATGATGCTGCACTTAGCTACAACCGCTATACAGCTTTACTAAAAAAAGGTGCTATCAGTCAATCAGCTTTTGATACTGTTTATGCTGATTATCTTGTAGCGAAAAGTAATTATGAAAAGGCAGCTTCTGATGTTAATGATACTGTAATTAAAACACCTATTTCCGGTTATATTATCGGCAAGCCTACTCCGGTAGGTCAAACCATTAGCTCCGGTATTAGTGAGCCGCAAGTGATTATGTCCGTTGCAACGCTGGATAATATGGAAATTGAAGCGATGGTGGATGAATCTGATATCGGTAAGGTTAAAGTTGGGCAGCAGGTGAATTTTACTGTAGACGCTTTTCCAGATGAAACTTTTACTGGCAAGGTGCGTTTAGTATCACGTAAAGCAGAAAAAGAAAACAATGTTATTTATTATAAGGTTTATGTAACTGTTGATGATGCCAAAAATAAATTATTACCAACTATGACTGCTCGTGCGGATATTGTTATCGATCGAGTCGCAAATGCTACAATGGTACCTCTAAATTGCATTTATAGTGAAGGTAAAAGACGTTTTGTAAAAAAATATAATACTAAGACGAAAGAAGTTACCGAAGTTGATGTACATTTAGGTTTAAGCAATGATAATAATATCATTGTCACAGGCTGCGATTTACAACCTGGAGAAAAGCTTTTGGTAAAATCAATTGTCAGCCAACAAAAACAGAGTGCTAAAAACGTAGGTCCTCACCATGGTTAAAGGAGGATGGCTATGACAACTGTTATCGAATTAAAGGATATCATGAAAACATATACGATGGGTGATAGTATCGTACATGCTCTTTATCATGTTGATTTACATATTAAGTTTGGAGAGTTTACCGCTATTATGGGTCCTTCAGGTAGTGGTAAATCCACCATGATGAATATTTTAGGCTGTTTAGATAGACCTACCAGTGGCGAATATTATTTAGATGGTAAAGAAATCGCTGGTTATGATGATGACGAATTGGCTCATACACGTAATAAGAAAATCGGTTTTGTCTTTCAGAACTTTAATCTATTATCCAAGCTGACAGCCCAAGCGAATGTCGCCTTGCCTTTGATTTATGCAGGTGTCGGTGAAGAGGAGCGTATGGAGCGTGCCAAAAAGGCTTTAGAGAACGTTGGCTTAGGACAACGTTTGGATCATAAACCTATGGAGATGAGTGGCGGTCAGAGGCAGAGAGTTGCTATTGCTCGTGCCTTGATTAATAATCCGGCGATTATTATGGCGGATGAACCTACTGGTAACTTGGATACTAAATCAAGCTACGAAATTATGGATATTTTTAAAGGGCTTAATGATGAAGGTAGAACTATTGTCATGGTAACTCATGAACCTGATATTGCCGAACAGACGAAACGGATTTTAGTAATGCGTGACGGACAATTAGTCAGCGATGAAAGAAGGTAGCATAGATGTTGCATGAATCTATAAAGATGGCCTTTGAAGGTATGCTGGCGAATAAACTACGCACTTTTCTGACTTTGTTAGGGATTATTATCGGTGTTGGTGCGGTTATTGCTATGGTCAGCTTAGGCTTTGGTGTAAAAGAAAATATTAAGCAGAATATTTCTCGTTTAGGTAGTAATTTGCTGATTATTACTAGTGGTGGACGTACAGCAACAGGTGCAAGACTTGCTGCTGGTGAAGGTGCTAAGCTTACCTGGGAGGATGCACAGGCTATTGAAAAGCAGGTGGATGGTATTGCTAATCTTAGCGCCAGCGTTACGCGTTCTTACCAATTGGTAGCAGGCAATCAGAATTGGACGAGTCGTGTCGAAGGTACTACACCGGGAAATTTTGAAATACAAAGCTTGGAAATCAGCGAAGGACGAAATTTAAACGAAAAAGATTTAAACAGTCGTGGTCGCGTAGCTGTTATCGGCCAGACAGTTGCTGATAGTTTATTTCCTGATGGGGACGCTGTAGGGAAAATGATGCGTATTAATAAAGCTCCGTTTAAAGTTATTGGTGTATTGCAAAGTAAGGGACAGAGTGCCGGTGGGCAAGACCAGGATGATATTGTATATATTCCTCTGTCTACAGCTCAAAATCGTATGATGGGTATTACTTACGTACAGCGTATTACAGTGCAAGCGGAAAATGAAAACCTGCTTGCTGATGTACAGGCTGCCAGCGAACAGGTTTTACGCACCCGTCATCGCATCAAAGATGGTGATTATGATGATTTTACGGTGCGTAATATGGCAGCAGTTATGGAAACAATGATGGAAACGGCTAATAGTATTACGATGTTGTTAGGTTGTATTGCAGCGATTTCCCTTTTGGTAGGTGGCATAGGCATTATGAATATTATGCTAGTTTCGGTAACTGAGCGTACGAGGGAAATAGGTATTAGGAAAGCTTTAGGTGCTACTTTTAAAAATATTTTGCTGCAGTTTTTAATTGAAGCAATGGTTATTGGTGTTGTAGGTGGTACATTAGGTGTACTGCTTGGTGTAGGTGCCTCCTATTTACTTAGTTATATAGCAGGCTGGACTACTGTTATTTCCGGTTGGGCAATAATTATTGCTGTGGTTTTCTCCATCGGCATCGGTTTATTCTTTGGTATTTATCCTGCACGTAAAGCAGCCCGTTTAAATCCGATTGATGCTTTACGCTATGAATAATGCGCAAAATATAGTATAATTAATAATAGGCATGAGAAGACAGTGGCTTTGAAAGCTGCTGTCTTTTTCATAATCAAGCAGTACAGGCAGGATGATATGAGCAAAAAGAATTATCTTAAAGATATAGAACCATATAAAGATAATAAAGCTAAACAAAAAATACCTTTCACAACTTATGCAAAGGCTTTTTTAGCTTATTTAAATAAGCCGAAAACTGTTTTTGATTTTAAAGACAGAACAAAGTTTATTATTCTTTTGGCAATAATAATTATTCTGCTGCAAAAGGTTGTAGAAATCATTGCTGATTGATATAATAAAATAATAGGAAAAATACAGATATTTGGGGAGGATAGCTGTGACGGGCAAGGGAATTGGTATTTTAGGTGGAACATTTGATCCTGTTCATATAGGACATTTGCGCATGGCGGATGCTGTGTATAAATATATGAAATTGGAACAGGTTATGTTTATACCAGCCTATGTCGCACCTCATAAAGTAGGCATGGATATTGCTCCTGCTGATGATCGTTATGCAATGACGAAATTAGCTATTGAGCCATATTCTTATTTTACCGTTTCTGATTTAGAATTGCGTCGTAGCGGCGTATCATATACAGTTGATACTTTGCGAGAGCTGCACAGACAATATCCGGAGAAGCAACTCTATTTTATTATTGGTGCAGACAGTGTAGAGCAACTGCATACTTGGAATAGTATTGAAGAAATGCTGCAGTTAGCTACTTTTATTGGTGCAGGACGACCTGGATATGAAGGTATAATGGACAATGTGGTGAAAAATCTTGGTGAAGAAGCACGTCAGCATATTATGCTCTTAAATACACCTGAATATGATGTTTCGTCTACGGATATCAGAGAACGTATCCGTGAAGGTGCAAGTTTGATGAATTTAGTACCGAAGGTTGTAGAAGATTATATTTATGCTCATGGATTATATAAAAAGTAGGAGAATCGGGCAACGATGAAGAATATTGAAGAAATGCAGAGGCTTTTAGAGAAATCCATTCCTGCTAAACGCTATAAACATTCAGTAAGAGTTTATGAAACTGCGTTAAAATTAGCTGAAGAACATAAACTGCCAGTAGATAAAATAGCGGTAGCGGCACTTTTACATGATTGCGGACGTGAGGTAAGCAGTAAGGAAAGTGTAGCGAAGGCCGAGGAATTAGGTTTAGAGATTGATGCAGTAGAAAAATATCAACCGATTTTACTTCATGCAAAAATCGGCGCCTATAATGCTGTACATAAATACGGTATTACCGATCAAGAAATTTTAGACGGAATTCTTTATCATACTACCGGTAATGCAGGAATGACTACTTTAGCTAAGGTAGTATTTTTAGCAGATATGATTGAGCCTGGAAGAGATTTTCCGGGAGTGGAAGAGTTGTGCCGTTTGGCAGCAAAAGATTTAGATGCTGCAATGCTGACTGCTTACAGCAATACTATTAAATATTTATTGGATGGCAATTTGTTGATTCATCCTCGTTGTATTGCAGGCTATAATGAATTGCGTCTGCGTCAGAATAAAAAACATTAATTGGAGCATGATAAATCTATGGATGAGATGCAAAATGAGCAGCATAGACCAAAACGACGTAAGCGCCGTCGTTTAAGATGGGGTAGACTGCTATTTTTACTATGCTTGTTAGGAGCATTATGCACTGCTGTTTTTTGGAGTAGTGTATGGGTTTATGATACTTTTATTAATCCGCCGCAGGCGAATGTGGCTGCAGCAGATGATAAAATTCGTGATGATGCAAAGCTTAATGAACGCATTAATATTTTGCTTTTAGGTATTGATGATGGTGATAGCGAAGCTGCAGAAACGGAACCTAAGCGTACAGATGCAATTATTTTACTGAGTTTTGATCCAGCTAATAATAAAGTGTCTGTGCTTTCTATACCTCGTGATACCAAGGTTATTTTACCGGGACATAAGGATCCGGAAAAAATAAATGCCGCTTATGCTTATGGTGGTGCGGTAATGGCTAAGCAGACAGTAGCAAATCTACTTAGAGTGCCTATTCATTATTATGCTTTAGCTAATTGGCAGGGATTTATAGATATTGTCAATTTAATTGGTGGTGTGGATATCTATGTAGATAAGGATATGTATTATGAAGATCCTTATGCCGATTTAGTTATTGATATTAAGCATGGTTATCAACATATGGATGGTGTTACTGCAGGTAAATATGTACGTTTCCGTAAAGATGAGTTAGGTGATATTGGACGTGTACAACGTCAACAGAAATTCTTAAAGGCGGCAGCAGAGCAGATGTTCTCTGTGCAAAATGTTACTAAAATCAGTAGCTTACTAGCAACATTAGATAAGTATGTAGAAACAGACTTAAATACCTTGACTATGTTAAAAGCGGCTAACAGCTTTAAATTATTTGGTGATGATAAATTACGTAGCTGTATGTTATATGGCCAGTTTGATGATAGCAATGGTGCCAGCTATTGGTATGCCGATCGTAAAGCAGTCAATAAATCTCTTGATGAATTAGGTATTCCTTATATTAAAGATGAAGAGCCCAAGCAAGATGAAATTGATGAAGATGCTCCTATCGAGCATTTACAACCTAAAGATAAAGAAGAATTAACTAAAGAAAAAGTCGACAAGGAGAATAAGGAGGAAATTTAATGAACACTAAAGAAATTGCTATGAAAATTGCTGCAGCAGCTAATGACAAAAAAGCTACCGATATTTTATTATTAAACATGGAAGGTTTATCTCCGGTAACTGATTACTATGTTATCTGCAGTGCAAGCAACAGCATGTTAGTAAAAACTATTGCTGATAATATTGAAGATAATTTGGGCAAGGAAGCTATTTTCCCAACTCATAAAGAAGGCTATGCTGATGCTCGTTGGATTTTGTTGGATTACGGCGATGTAGTAGCACATATTTTCTTAGAAGAAGAACGTAACTTCTATAATTTAGAACAATTGTGGGCTGATGCTCCGTCTGAAGCTTTTGTGGAGAATGAAGATGAATGATTTCAAAAAAGGTGGCGGACGTAAATTTACTATGCCGCAAAATAATACTAAATATCGTCCAGGTGATGTAGTTACCCTGAAAGTTGTTCGTAGCGGTGATATGGGTGTTTTCCTAGATGGTGGCACCAGTGATACTAATGACGATATTTTACTGCATAAATTGCAGCAAACAGAAGAAGTAAAAGTAGGCGATGAGGTTAAGGTTTACTTATACTTAGACCCCAGTAAACGTTTGACTGCTAGTATGCGTCTGCCGAAAATGCGCGAAGGACAGTTGGGGTATGTACGTGTTATCAGCGTTACCCGTGATGGCGGTTTCGTAGACATTGGTGCTGAACGTGGTGTTTTTCTTCCTTATAGCCAGATGCGCGGTCATGTAACACCTGGTCAATTAGTCTGGGTAAAACTGTATCGTGATAAAAGCGGACGTCCTGCAGTAACTATGCGTGTAGAAGATGATATGGTAAAGGCTTCTAAACCTGCCGAAGGTTTAAAAGTAGGTGATAGCATTACAGGTACTATTTATAACATTTTACCTGAGGGCTTCTTCATCTTTACAAATCAACGCTTCTTAGCTTTCCTGCATCGTAGTGAAGTTCCGGGAGGTAGATTAGATTTTGGTCAGGAGATTACCTGTCGTGTGACTTATCTGCGTGAAGATGGACGTATCAATGCTTCCATGCGTTTGCAAAAAGAAAATGCTCTCATTGCAGATGCACAGGATATTTATGATTTCTTAGTAAAACGTAATGGCAGTATGCCGTATTGTGATAGCACTCCGTTGGAAATCATTAAGCAAAAATTTGGTATTAGTAAAGCAGCGTTTAAACGTGCTTTAGGTCATTTGATGAAAGAAGGCAAGGTTCGCCAAGAAGATGGTTGGACCTTCTTGATTAAGCAAGAAGACCAGAATAAGTAGCAAGTGGAAACTGCACCGGTCAATAAGATTGGTGCAGTTTTTTTAGGAGTATTTTATGGATTTAATGATTATAATACCTGCTAGTATGATTATTGGCTTAGCGTCTTTTTTTGCTACTGTTTCAGGCTTTGGTTATGCCTTAGTAGCGACGCCACTGTTATCTTTAGTTATGCCTGTAAAAGAAGCAATCATTTTAGTGATTATCACTACTGTCGCTTTGCGTAGCGTAACCATGTATTATAGCCGTAAGGAAATAGAGTGGCATACAGTAATCATGACAACGCTAGGGACATTCTTTGGTATGGTGCCGGGCAGTTTTATTTTGCATATTTTTAAGATTAATGAATTAGAAGTATTTTTAGGTTTAGTGTTGTTGGGTGCTACATTGCTTATGAGTATGCAATATAAGATTACTATTACTAACCAAACTTTAGGACGCTTGGGAGCCGGCTTTTTCAGTGGCTTTTTTGGTGCTTCCACCAGTGTCAGCGGTCCGCCGCTAGTGCTATATTTTATTAACGAAAAGACCAATAAAGATATTATGCGTGCTAATATGATTTGGATTTTTGGCATTAGCGGCTTTTTTACTGTTATTGCTAATTATTGTGCAGGTAATATCAATTCTATTAATGATTGGCCTTTATTTGTTGGTGTATTACCTGGTATGGCTATCGGTATCTGGGCGGGACAGAAAATGTTTTATAAGCTGAATCAGCATCTTTTCCGTCGTTTATCATTAAGTATTGTTCTTGTAGGTGCGGTCATGATGCTTGTTAATGGATTAAGAACATGGTAAAAGAAAAACCTTTGTAAGTTTTGTGCTTACAAAGGTTTTTTGCTTATTTACGTATTATGAATGTTATTGGTAAAGTTAAATAACAACGAACAGGTTGTCCTGATTTATTCTTGGCACTAGTAAAACGCCATTTATAGCATGCCGTAACTGCCGAATTATCTAAGTTAGCATTACCAGAAGAACTAGTAACACTAACATTTTCAACATGACCATCTTTACCAACCAATAATCTTAAAGTAGTAGTACCCTCAATATTAGCATTACGCTCAGCAGAAGGATAAACAGGAGAAGGATTTCTTACAATACGAGGTGGCACTGCAGGAGAAGAAGCAATGCCGTTACCGCTGCCAACACCTGCACCGTTACCAGAGCCGATGCC
>UQWU01000049.1 GCA_900544885.1 uncultured Phascolarctobacterium sp.
GCAGTAAAAGCAAGAGTGATAACGTTATATTAACTCTTGTAGAACGTCTTACACGCAAGTACATAGCCATTAAAATCGAAGGAAAAACAACATCTTCCGTTAGTAAAGCTATGGAATACTTGAAAAATTACTATGGCGATAAGTTTAGCCAGATATTCAAAACTATAACAAGTGATAACGGTAGTGAATTTGCTGAACTCGCAAAGCTTGAAGATAACACAAAGACAAAAGTATACTTTGCCCACCCTTACAGTTCATGGGAAAGAGGTTCTAACGAACGTCACAATGGTCTTTTAAGAAGATTTATTCCTAAAGGAAAGAGAATAGGCAAATATACTTCTGATGATATTCTGTTGACAGCAGATTGGTGTAATTTGTTACCCAGGAAAATACTCGGATACAAATCACCTGATGATCTATTCGAGAATGAGCTTGATAAGATTTATGCAGCTTGATTTTTTAAAAGTGTGCAACTTCTTATTGCAATTTAGGTTTTTGTTTTTTATTTAGGTTTATATTTCAAAATTTGTTCTCTTACATAGGTATTGTTCAAGAAAAAAGACTGCTTAGTATATGCCCCTCCACCAGGTAATGGAAAAGTATCATTTTTAGTTCTTGCATGTGGACGAACATGACAAACTCTGCTTTCAGAAATTTTGGGGAAATTATTCAACCTACGATTGCCTACTGCTGTTATTTTAATACCATTCAAGATAACATTTTTAGTCCGTTGCCAACAAATATGTACTTCTTCATCAATATCTTTCTGCGGCATGTTCCAAAAAGCAGCAAAATATAGTCTTAAATGCCTATCCATACCTGCATAATCTTTATTCTTAGCATATTGATCGTACTCCTTATCCTTTTTAAAACATACGAATAAAAATTTAGTTTCAGAAAGATAATTATTAATTTCCGCATCTTCCCATTGCTCTTGTGCTAATTTCATGAATTCAAAAGCAGGGAAGGATACTGTTTCTTTTAATTTATCATCACTTTCAAAGCGAATAGTTTTCACAACTATACCTGCTTTGACAAACTCTTCTGCATTATTAGACTTTATTCCTAAAATATTAAATACAAGTCTTGATTCTAAATTTTTAGCTCTTTTACTATAAGTAATATTGTATTCCTTTAATAAATCAGCAACGCTATAACCAATCTTGCTATTTATAGAATTAGTAACAAAATCAATAAAATTACCTTTATATTGAATTTTTTCTAATTTACCAGAATATGTTTGTACTCCAGGAATAATATAATTATTTAAAACATAAGTCATATAAGACGTTTTAAAACAAAACGCACGTTGTTTTGCTTTAATATCAGAAAAAGGCTGTTCCCTAATACTAGTGACAGCTGTTGCACCTTTAGTGCAAGCCCCTAAATATAAAGTATCACCTTCTGATAACTCATGCGCCTTACCAGCTTTAATTTTTTCAATAATACATTGATAATCTTGTTGAATGATTTTTAAATCTTCTTCTGGCGGATGAAATAATTGAACATATTTAATAGTATAATCCAACTTTACCAACGCTTTAATATATTCATAATATATTAGTAAAATCAGATTGCATTTCTTCCACAAATGACTATCATAAAAATTTTCATCGATAATCTTGAGATAGTCAATCATCGTTATAACTAATCTCTCTTTAGCCGAATACGAACCATTTTTATTCTTTTTAAAAGGAGTTGCCTTTAATTCTACTCCTGCTTCAGAAAAGTCCGCATCAGAATCAGAATTAATGTTATAATGAAAATAATACTGCTCTAATAAATGTCCTAAACTACCTTTAGCAGCTTTCGATTCATAATAATATGAATCCTGTGTATGTACATTATTATCAGCATTTTGTCTTTGTAAAATTTCAGACTTTAAGACTTGTGCAAATGTCATCCCGATTAATTGTTTAGCATATTTTTCTATACTAAGAGGATTTGTATTATCATAAGGCAAAATTGCTTTTGTATCCATATTGCACCCCCTAAGAATTGTATATATTTAAATTCTATCACAACAATATCAATATTTACAATTAAGAATACGTTATTAAAGAAGGTAAAAAATGAGTACTCTAACACCAGAACAACGTCATAAAAATATGCAAGCCAACAAGGGAAAAGATACTTCTATCGAATTACTTTTACGTAAAGCTTTGTGGCATAAAGGCATCCATTACCGCAAAAATATTAAAGTACTTGACTGTCATCCAGATATTGTACTCACAAAGTATAAAATTGCTATTTTTTGTGATGGCGATTTTTGGCACGGAAAAGAAAACCCGGAAATTATTAAAACACACAAAACTTTTTGGGTAGAAAAAATCAAACGTAATATGGAACGCGACCTTGAAAACACTATTGAATTACGAGATAACAATTGGCTTGTATTGCGTTTTTGGGAAAGTGATATTAAAAAACATCTTGATAATTGTGTTAATGAAGTCTTAAAGTCAATAGAACTACGTAGGCAACATAAAGGTTGTCAACACCATCTATTAAAAGATTAATCGATATATACTAAAATATAATAATTCCTAAACAAACAGAAATCCCTGAGCTTACCTTACAGTAACGCTCAGGGATTTTTATTTATAAATTAATCAGCAATAAAACTTCTGCTTATTTTTCAGGAGCTTTGATAACGTCGCAGCCCATGTACGGACGCAGAACTTTCGGTACAACAACACTACCATCAGCTTGTTGATAGTTTTCCAAAATAGCTGCTACAGTACGGCCAACAGCAACACCACTACCATTTAAAGTATGTACAAATTCCGGTTTGGATTTTGCATCACGACGGAAGCGGATGTTAGCACGACGAGCTTGGAAGTCCAAGAAGTTGGAGCAGGAAGAAATTTCACGATAGCAGTTTGCAGAAGGCAGCCATACTTCCAAGTCATAGGTGGTAGCAGAGCTAAAGCCTAAGTCACCGGTGCACAGACGTACAACGTGGTACGGCAGTTCCAGTAATTGCAGAACTTCTTCTGCATCATGGGTTAATTTGTCTAATTCTTCCCAAGATTCTTCAGGTTTAGTGAATTTAACTAATTCAACTTTATTGAATTGATGCATACGGATTAAGCCACGGGTATCACGACCAGCGGCACCTGCTTCTGCACGGAAGCAAGCACTATAAGCAGTATATTTTAACGGCAGATCTTCTGCAGTTAAAATGTCATCACGATGATAGTTAGTTACAGGAACTTCAGCGGTAGGAATCAAATACATATCGCCGTTTTCCAGTTTGTACATATCTTCTGCAAATTTCGGCAATTGACCAGTACCTTGCATGCTGGCACCATTTACGATGAACGGAGGGAAGAATTCAGTATAACCGTGTTTTTGAGTGTGCAAATCTAAGAAGAAGTTAATTACTGCACGTTCCAGACGAGAACCCAGACCACGATAGAATACATAACGGGTACCGGATACTTTTACACCACGTTCGAAGTCTAAAATATCCAGACCTTCACCGATATCCCAGTGAGCTTTAGGTTCGAAGTCGAATTTAGTCGGTTCGCCCCAGGTACGTACAACCGGATTGCAGGTATCATCTTTACCAACCGGAACATCTTCTGCCGGAATGTTAGGGATAGTCAGCAAGATAGCTTTCAATCTTGCTTCAATATCTTTTAATTCTTTATCATCAGCAGCAATTTTATCGCCTAAAGCACGAACTGCAGCCATTTGTTCTTCTGCATCTTGACCAGCTTTTTTCAGTTTGCCGATTTCTTGAGAAGCAGTGTTACGTTCTTTTTTCAATGCTTCTACTTGTTGAGTCAGTTCACGGCGTTTTTTATCGAGATCTAAGAACTCGGTTAAATCTAAATTACCATTACGATTTTTTACAGCTTCTACAACCTTGTCCGGGTTTTCACGGACAAATTTCATATCTAACATATCGATTCCTCCAAATCAAATATCATAAATTATATTTTAGCACAAATTACCTGAATAAAAAAGGTATTTACTTAATAAACTATACCTTCATCACGACGACCGAGGTAACGAATTGCACTTAATGCAGCCTTTTGACCTTGACCTGCAGCACGATTAACTTGCCAAGGCTGGCCGGTGCAGTCACCGCCGGCAAAAACGCCCTCAATATTGGTTTGGGCCTGATCGTCTACATAGATACTGCGACCACGGATTTCTAATCCCGGCAGGAAGCTATTTAACGGATCACTAGCACGGAATACAAACACCCCTTGTACGCTGAAGAATTCATCACAGGCACGCAAGCCCGTTACTTTATCCGTACCGGTAATTTCTGTCGGTTTATCTAAAATAACTTTAATATTTTTCTTTTTCGGCGGCACAAAATCGCTATAACGGGGGAAGAAGAATACTTGCTCACACTGTTCTGCTAAATATTCAATCTCTTCTAACGCATCTGGAACAGTAGCGATAGCCGCTACACGTTTATGTTTAAATTTAGAACCGTCAACTACGGCACAATAGCTTACACCACGACCTAAAAATTCTTTTTCGCCTGGCAATAAGGTTGAACGGGATATACCTGTGGCTAAAACAACAGCATCTGCTGTATATTCACCATTTGGTGTGCCTAAAACAAAACCTTCGCCAACTTCACGCAAAGAAATTATTTTACCTTCTACAATATCTACATCAGTCTGACGCAGATGTTTGACGAAAATATCCATTAATTCTGTACCTGAAACATCAGGAATCCCCATGTAATCGGTAATTTTTTCTACACTGCGTAGACGGGGGCTGAAGCCATGTGCTTCGAATAAAACTACTTTACGTCCTTTGCTAGACGCAGTAACAGCAGCAGATATGCCGGCAGGACCGCCGCCAATAATAGCAATATCATATTGCATAATAAAGACCTCCGTAAATTTTTATTGCGACATAAATGGAAAAACTATTCTACTATATCATTATAATTTTATGCTTTTCTTCTATTATAGTCAAACTTTTTTAATATCTTGAGAAAATTTTTTTACAAAAAAGTGCTTGACTTTTTTATTTATATCGTGTATTATAAGTAAGTAACGTGACCACGGCCCATTAGCTCAGTTGGTAGAGCACCTGACTCTTAATCAGGGTGTCGTAGGTTCGAGGCCTACATGGGTCACCAATTTAATATGGCCGGTTGGTCAAGCGGTTAAGACACCGCCCTTTCACGGCGGTATCGGGGGTTCGATTCCCCCACCGGTCACCATTTAACATGGGCGCTTAGCTCAGCTGGGAGAGCGTCTGCCTTACAAGCAGAATGTCAGCGGTTCGATCCCGTTAGCGCCCACCATTTTTTTACCCATTTTTACCTCAACGTTACAAAGTTTTGGCCCGGTGGTTCAGTTGGTTAGAATGCCGCCCTGTCACGGCGGAGGTCGTGGGTTCGAGTCCCATCCGGGTCGCCATTATGCCTCGGTAGCTCAGTTGGTAGAGCAAAGGACTGAAAATCCTTGTGTCCACAGTTCGATTCTGTGCTGAGGCACCATTTGGAGATTATTTACACCTGCTTTAGCGGGTGTTTTTTTATATCCAGATTAAAAATTTGATAAAGGAGTAAGGTTTTTCATGTTTGAACAATTTTTCCACGAAGTCAATGGCCCTATCTGGGTTTTAATCGGTCTTGTAGCTTTACGTGCTATTTATTCTTCCATTAAGAAAAAAGATTATCCCCATGCGGCAGCCTTTGTTGCTGTCTTAGTAGTAGCTGCCTACTATTGTTTAGCATTGTAATTCATTAGCTCTCGGAAATTCCGAGAGCTTTTTTATTTTTCAAAGCGGTTATTAATTAGCAAGAGTTATTGAAATAACTAATATATTTGCTATAATATTAGCATAGGCTAATCCATTTGTGTGTTTAAGCGAAGGAGTAAATATATGCTTAAAGAAACGCTAAATATCACAGGTATGAGTTGTTCTGCCTGTTCAGCACGTATCGAAAAGGTACTAAATAAAATACCTGCTATACAACAAATCAGCGTTAATCTGCTGACAAATAGTGCTATTATCGAATATGACGAAGCCCAAATAACTCATGCCGAGATTATTACCCGCATCCATAAGCTTGGTTTTGATGCAGAATTCCGTCAAGAAAAACAAATACAAACACCTAACCCTCAAAACAACCTAACGGAAAATTTACAGCACCAGAAAAAATTACTGTTGCTAGCCATCAGCTTTACCCTACCTCTAGTTTATCTCCATATGGGCAGTATGTATAAATGGCCTCTGCCTGATATTGTTTTAGGACAGGAAAACATTTTGCTTAATGCTTTATTGCAATTCTGCTTATGTCTACCAGTTCTCATCTGCGGTAGTCACTATTTTACTAATGGTCTACGTAATCTTTACCAACGGTCACCTAATATGGATTCCTTAATTGCCATCGGTAGCGGAGCTGCCTTTCTATATGGTCTTTATGGTCTCTTCGGCTTAGCCTATGCTTTTGGTCACCAGGCAATATCTTTAATCCCCGTCTTTAAGAATGCCTTATATTTTGAATCTGCCGCTATGATCGTTACCTTAATCAGTTTAGGCAAATTTTTAGAATCCAGAGCTAAAAGTCATACCTCGGATGCCATAACTGCCTTAATGCAGCTCACACCTCCTCTAGCCTTAGTCGAGCGTCATGGTGTGCAAGGTGAAATTCCTGTTGAAGATGTAGTACTCGATGATATTATTATCATAAAATCAGGAGCCTCCGTTCCTGTGGACGGTATTATCATTGAAGGAAATTGCAGTATCGATGAAAGTATGTTGACCGGTGAAAGCTTACCGCTAGAAAAAAATTGTGGCGATAAAGTCACCGCCGGTACTATCAATAAAAGCGGTTATTGTAAAATCAAGGCTACTGCCATAGGCAACGATACCACTTTAGCGAAAATTATTGCTTTAGTCAGCGAAGCAACAGCTACTAAAGCCCCTATTGCTAAAACAGCAGATAAAATCAGCGGAATTTTTGTTCCTGTCATCATTATTTTGGCAGTTATCAGCGGTAGTGCTTGGCTTCTTGCAGGCTATTCCTTAAATTTTGCACTTACAATTGCTATCTCGGTTCTTGTTATTTCCTGCCCCTGTGCCTTAGGTCTAGCTACACCCACGGCGATTATGGTCGGTATGGGACAAGGTGCCAAAAACGGTATTCTTATCAAATCGGCAACAGCCTTAGAAACAGCGCATAAAATCGATACTGTTGTTTTCGATAAGACCGGCACCATTACTAATGGAACACCCACTGTTACCGATATTCTACCGCAAAAAATTACTGTTGCTGAGCTTTTAGCCTTGGCTGCCGCTTTAGAGCAGCTTTCCGAGCATCCTTTAGCACAAGCTATTGTACAAGCCGCAGAAGCTAAATCCTTGCTTATTCCATCAGCGATTGCTTATAAACAGCACCCTGGACAAGGCATCACTGCCACCATCAACAATATTCCTTATGCTGCCGGCAATGCAGCCTTAATGGCAGCACACGGCATCAGCATTGACAAGCAACAACAGCAAAACCTAGCCCATGCAGGAAAAACTCCCTTATATTTTTCCCGTGAGCAAGAATTATTAGGCTGTATAGCCTTAGCTGATACAGTTAAGACGACTAGTCCGGCTGCAATTAGTGCCTTAAAGCAACTGCAAATTAAAACTATCATGCTGACAGGCGATAACCAGCTAACAGCGGAAGCTATTGCTAAGCAGGCAGGTATCGAAGAAATCTTTGCTCAGGTATTACCGCAGGATAAAGCAAGCATTGTCCGTCAGTTGCAAGCTCAAGGTCATCTTGTAGCTATGGTCGGCGACGGCATTAACGACGCTCCTGCTTTAGCAGCTGCTGATGTTGGTATCGCTATAGGTACAGGTACTGATATTGCCCTCAAAACTGCGGATATGGTCTTAATCAAAAATGACCTGACCGATGTAGTCAAAGCCATTAGTCTCAGCCGTAAAGTCATGAGAAATATTAAAGAAAATCTTTTCTGGGCTTTTATTTACAATACCATCGGCATCCCCTTAGCCGCAGGAGTTTTTTATATAACACAAGGCTGGTTGTTAAATCCTATGCTGGCTGCCGCAGCTATGAGCTGCAGTTCCGTTTCCGTTGTCAGCAACGCATTACGTCTGCATTTCACTAAATTATAAATATAGGAGGTTTTATTTATGCAAAAGACTATTACCATCAGCGGTATGCACTGTCAGCACTGTGTTCAAGCTGTTCAGGACGCTTTAAAAGAAGTAGCAGGTGTAACTGCTGTCCAAGTAAATTTAGACGCTCAAAACGCCATTGTCGAAGGCAATGATTTAAACAATGCCGCTTTACAAGAAGCCATTGAAGATATCGGCTTTGATGTGGAAAAAATCGACTAAAACTTGTAAACAAAAAAGGAGAGAGCAATTGCTCCCTCCTTTTTTATATGCTCTTTACAATACTATTTTTCTTTTCCAAAACTTTAATAAAATAATGATAGCTGACAAAAACAAATACCGCACAACTTACCCAAGCAATGGATTCAGCCATACATACACCGATAAAGCCAATGGCCTCGCTAAGATAAATAGCTGCTAATGAACGCATAACTAACTCAATAACACCGGAACTCACAGGAATCATACTAATACCCATTCCCTGACACGCATTACGGTATATAAAAATCTGACTCAGGAAAAAGTACGACGGCACCGTATATAAAATATAGAGATGAGCAGAACGCATAACCTCATCAGAAGGATTATCTAAGAAAATCATAATAATCTCTTCTCCAAAGAAGAAAATCGTTACAGCAGCCAATAAGCTAAAGCCCAGACTAAGATAAGAACATTTTACAACCGCCTCACGAATGCGGTCAAAACGCTTAGCGCCAAAATTCTGTGCAGTAAAAACAGCCATAGCAATACCAAAGGAAATCATTGGCTGTAACGCTAGCTGTTCAATACGTACTGCTGCAGTAAAACCGGCAATTTGCTGACTACCGAACTTATTACATACAGCCTGTACAATAATAATACCGGCACCAAGCACAGAAAACTGTACTGCCATAGGAAGTCCCATACGCAAATGTTCCCAAGCCTCATGCCAATCTAAATTAAAATCCTTACAGTCTATATGTAATTGCGGAAAATACTTATAGATATACCATAAGCACAGAATAACGGAAATAGCTTGAGCCGCCACTAAAGCCCAGGCACTGCCAGGAACCCCCCAACCAAAATACATAATAAATATCAGAGCTAAAATAATATTAATAATCGTACCGATAATCAAGAAATATAAGGGCGTTTTACTATCCCCTAAAGAACGCATAATACCAGATAAAAGATTGTACCCCATCATCGGCATCAGACCATCAACAATAATCATGACATAAGCATAAGCATCATTTCTTAATTCCTGAGGAATATTCATTAAATCGAGAATAGGATGAATACATAAATGCATTATTCCCATAATGATAAAGACAAAAATGATACTTAAAAATGTACTAGTACAAATACTCCGACGCATACCATTTAAATCATCCGCACCATAACGCTGCCCCGTGACCACGGTAAAACCATTGCTTAAACCGATAGTCAATACTACAGCCATCATAAACAGCGGTGACACAGCACCGACTGCCGCTAAAGCGTTGACGCCGATAGTACGGCCAACGATAATAACATCAGCAATATTATATAGCTGCTGAAAAACATTGCCAATTAACAGCGGTATTACAAAGGGAATAAGCAGCTTTAGCGGATTTCCCTGTGTCATATTCTTTAGCATACAAACCTCCAACAATATATATTTATGGAAAAAGCAAGGCGCATGCAAATGCACACGCCTTTCCTAAGTCTTATAACAAAACTATTCTTTGATTACGCGATTAGTAATAGAACCGATTCCTTCGATTTCTACCTTTACTTCATCGCCTTCACCCATTACGCCAAAGCCCATAGGAGTGCCTGTCAAAATCAAATCACCAGCATCCAAGGTAAAACTATGAGAAATATAGCTTAAAATTTCATACGGACTATACACCATATCACTAGTACGTGCTTCCTGCTTTAATACACCATTCAGCCACAATTTAATGGATAAATCGCTGGGATCAAGTTCAGTTTCCAGCCAAGGTCCTAAAGGGCAGAAAGTGTCAAAGGATTTACAACGCAGCCATTGTCTTTCTGTACGTTGCAGGTCACTGGCAGTAACATCGTTAGCACATGTATAACCCAAAATATATTTATGTACATCCTGCGGATCTACATTTTTCATTTTGTTCTTAATAACAATACCTAGCTCTGCACCATAAGCAATCTCATCTACCTGCTTAGGCCAGATAATATTAGCACCGGTACCGATAACAGTGTGGGCAGCTTTCGCAAAAATGCTCGGTTCATGAGGAATTTTCACACCAAACTCATCTGCATGCTTTTGGTAGTTAAAGCTGACACAGATAATTTGTTTTGGTACGCACGGAGCTAAAAGTGTTACTTCATCCATCAGATAAGTTTCATCGGTAATCTGCCAATAAGTTTCCAAAGAACCATATACACAACGGATTACTTTTCCATCAATAAAGCCGATGTGTTTATTTCCTGTTCTTTTATCTTCAAAGCGCACGCATCTCATTTGCACTCCTCCATAATCTGCATTGTCCTCTTTTTAAAATATACGGGCTGTAAGCCACATTCTTTAGCAAAATCTAGTGCTTTATCTAATCGTCTGCCGATATGCTCTACATAATGAGCATCACTACCTAAAGTACAGTAACGTCCCCCCAGCTCATGATAACGCTTATACAAGGGTAAAAGGCCGGCAACAGCAGCTGCATCGTCTAATCTGCGGGTATTGATTTCTAAAGGTAAATTTTTCTTAATTAAACCTTTAAATAACTGATCGAATAATAACGGTGCATCTTCTAAATGCAATTCACGTTCTGTGCCACGATAGGGCCAATAACGACAAATATAATCAATATGTGCAAAAGCATCAATATCACGTTCCTGCTCTACGCAGATAATTGCATCGTTTAAAAATTCTTCTACTACCTCTTGGCGTGTACGATTTTGGTAGCAGACTGCTTCATATAAATCACGTCCTCCTGCACAATGAATTGAACCAAGAACATAATCAAAATCACGTTTTGCCACAACAGCATTATCCGCAACTGCAGTATGTGTCTGCATACCAATTTCTATGCCTATAAGCACGTTTTCATTAATAAACGGTAGGAAACGGGCAAAATATTCATCTATATCAAATGTAAACGCCGTCGGATTAGTCGGATAATCATAATCCCAATGTTCCGTAACAATCATGCCTACTTGAGCAGCTTGAGCGGCTGCTACTGCATCAGCAAACTCCATATGACTATCGCAGGAATAATCACAATGCATATGGGTATCAAACAGCATACTTTCACATCCCTTCGCAAAATATATTGTATCAAATTGATGTGAAAAATCAATAAGTGAACAAAAATATCACAAAACTCCTTTAATGCCACAAAGCACTAAAGGAGTTTTATAAATCAATGTTTCTTAAATTCAATCAAAGTTCCATCAGGTTTAAATTCACCATTATATTCTTCTCGTTCGCTTTCAGCGTCAATTAAAACAGTCCAATTGCCACGCCAGAACCGATAAGTAGCTTGTGTTTTTACTTTCACATCTTTTTTATCTTTTACTTTATCTTGCATTGTTTTGTAGATATCAGATAATTTATCAAAATGCAAATCTTTCATTAGAATAATATTATCAGCCATATTTCCTTCACCGGTAATTTTGACAGCAGAAGGAGCACCCCATTGTCCTTTAGTATATTCATAATGGTCAACATTTTCCGTACCTGGCTGAACTACATCTAAAAAAATAAAATTGCCTATATCTTTATTCCAACCAACAACAACATCCTGGAAAATATATACATCTTTTCCCTTGAAAACCTTATTATTCTGTAATTCATCCATAGCCTTGGTTAAGGCACCTGGATCGCTAACAATATTTTTATCACTAGAGCTGCTCACCGAACTGCTACCACACGCAGTCAACATCATTGAAATCATTAACATCATAACGAGGGCTAAAATTTTTTTCATAAAATCAACTCCTTGCCGGGGAATCCCCTTTATTTAAGATAAATTTAACATAAGCTCATCTTATTAGTGCACTAGTCAACAAATTTTAGACACAAATCATAAAAAAATATACAACAAAAAATTATCTGTTAGTCAGATATCCGTTCGTAATGCAACT
>UQWU01000050.1 GCA_900544885.1 uncultured Phascolarctobacterium sp.
AATTAAAATGTCTAGCCAACTGGCGGAGAGAATAACGTACAGATTTATTGGATAATATCCCTTGTAATTCTCTGCGGTCACCATAAGAAAAATGTTTACCTTTTATGTGTTTTGTGGTATCTTGAGTATAGTCCATTGTGATTGCCTCCTTGTAAGTTTTGTGTAGTAGCTTAATTTTAACATGAAGAGGTCACAATGGACTATTTTTATTCTGTTTTCAAGGTGTGCAATTTCATTTTACAATGAACCTAATTTTTATAAATTAGTGAATATAAGGCTGTAAATCCACACTATATTGTTCAGCGCTGAAAGTTAACTAAATATTTTACTAGCTTTCTATAATCTGGTACAAACCTAAAAAGAAAGCCCCCTACCGACCAAGATTCTAAAAATCTAGTCAGTAGAGAGCAGACGTGGATATTTTCCACCACCAACTTCTAAAAATATCAGACCACTGGACACGCTATAAAAACAACTATTATGCAAAAGCATGTTTAAAACCATATATAGTTAAAACTATTTATCTAGTTATGAGTACTAGATAAAACATGTCATTTTATCATTACTTCTTTTATTTTTCGTACTACCGTCTGCATATAACGGGAAGAGAATCCTCTTGCTGCCATAAAACGACCAGCTGCAGCATAGATTTTTCTATAATCACAATCTACTGCTTCTAACTTGCGTCGATTACGTTGAAGAAATAGCATAGCAGCATTTTCTGCCTGCTCTTCCTCTACATCATCAGTAAACTGTTCCATTACCTCATCAACATACTCCTGCTTAATAGCACGCTTATTCAACTCTGCCTGCAAATGCTGACGACCATAATAGCGTTTCATCAACCAGCCTTCGTAAACACGTTGTGCATAACGTTGTTCATCTAAAAAGCCATAATGCTTTAATTTAGCAATAGCTTCGTTCGCCTGCTCTTTATCAGCACCTTTTTCTAATAAGCGTTCAAACATTTTCTGCTCACTATAATCCTTATAAGAAAGCAGTGTAAGAGCACAGTCATATGCTTGTTGTGTACTATTAAAAGGCTCTTGCTTAGATTTCGTCTTTGAAGATTGCTTCCACATCTGCTACCGGCGCCTCCGGTTCTTCTTTAGTAACATTTTGCTCAATAGTGGCAGCACGGATTTTCTTTTCTATTTCCTGGGTAATATCCGGATTATCATGTAAGAAATCTTTAACCTTTTCCTTACCCTGACCTAAACGAACATCACCATAAGAATACCAAGCACCACTCTTATTGATAATGTCTAATTCAGCACCAAGATCCAATACACAGCCTTCGTGAGAAATACCTTTGCCGTACATAATATCGAATTCTGCTTGTTTAAACGGCGGTGCTACTTTATTTTTAACAACCTTAACACGAGTTCTGCTGCCGATCATTTCGTTACCGTTTTTCAAGGTATCAATACGACGTACGTCCATACGAATAGTGGAATAGAACTTCAAAGCACGACCACCGGTAGTAGTTTCCGGACTACCGAACATAACACCGACTTTTTCACGAATTTGGTTGATGAAAATAGTCGCACATTTAGATTTAGAAATCAAGCCTGTCAATTTACGCAGAGCCTGACTCATCAGACGTGCCTGTAAGCCTACATGGGAATCGCCCATTTCGCCTTCAATTTCGGCACGAGGAACCAAGGCAGCAACCGAGTCGATAACAATAATATCAATTGCACCACTGCGTACCAAAGCATCCGCAATTTCCAAAGCTTGTTCGCCGTTATCAGGTTGAGAAATCAGCAAATCATCAATATCAACGCCTAGATGACGTGCATATTCAGGATCCAATGCATGCTCCGCATCGATGAAGGCGGCACAGCCACCCAGCTTTTGTGCTTCAGCAATCATATGCAAAGCAACAGTAGTTTTACCGGAAGATTCAGGACCGTAAATTTCAATGACACGGCCACGGGGAATGCCACCAACACCTAACGCTATATCCAAAGACAATGCACCTGTCGGAATAACCTCTATATTCATCTTGGCACTGGCTTCGCCTAATTTCATAATGCTACCTTTACCAAAATCCTTTTCAATCTGCTGCATAGCCATCTCTAAGGCTTTTTTTCTATCTGCGTCCATTGATAATCCTCCAATCTATAACTTTCATTACCGTAATTATAGCAAACAAAAGTTCTAAATGTCAAGTTTATTTTTGCTCTTTCACTTCTTCATTAGCATTCACAGCCTCTGCTTTGGCTGCTTTTTTAGCTTCTAACAGCTTTTCGATTTCCATTTTGCTGTAAATATAAGTATTATTACAGAATTGGCAATGTGCTTCGGTTTCTTCATCCTGTGCCAACTCTTCTAAAGAATGAACATCTAAAGAACCTATAGCATCCATCAGACGTTGACGACTGCAACGGCATTGGAACTTCACAGGAATAGTTTCTTTAATATCAACATCCAAATCACGACCTAAAATTTCAATAATCTTCTCAGGAGTATAACCGATTTCCAATAATTGGCTGACATACGGAGTTGTATTAACATTATGCTCTAATTTTTCCAAAACTTCATCACTACAACCCGGCATTGCTTGAATAAAGAAGCCACCGGAAGCAGTAACATTGCCATCCTTATCTACTAAAACACCCAAAGCTACGCTACTAGGAGTTTGTTCAGATTCAAACAAATATTTGGTAATATCGTCAGCAATTTCGCCATCAGCTAATTCGCAATAACCGGTAAACGGTTCAGAATTTTGCAGATAACGAGTGACAATGATATTACCTTTACCTACAGCACCGCCTACATCCAATTTGCCATCATCTTTTAACGGCAGGAAAACATCCGGATTATCAACATAACCACGTACACAGTTACCCTCTGCATCCGCAACGACCTCACCTATAGGGCCATCACCTTTAAAACGTACACTGATACGTTCATTTTCCTTCATAGTCGCCGCCAGAAGCAGGGCGCCATTCATTGCTCTGCCCAAAGCAGCACTTGCTAAATGGGAGCACTTATGTTGTTTAGTAATTTCTCTAGTCAGATTAGTAGTACTTAAAGCATAAATACGCACACCATCTGCAGTTGCTTTAGTTAAAACATCGTTCATAATAGATTACCTCACGTTCTTAAACCTTATTTACAAAAACAAGCCCACTAAACTACTGCTAGCGGGCTTGTTACTCGTTGTTTACCAAGCAGACTTACTGCACTCTGCTTTCGTCTTAATTATATAGCAGCAACGGCTAAAAAGCAACTTAATAAGCCGTTCCTAACAATTACATTTCTTTGAACAGGTTAACCATTTCCATAGCAGTCATAGCACAGTCAACACCCTTGTTGCCTGCTTTAGTGCCGGCACGCTCTACCGCTTGTTGAATGTTTTCGGTAGTCAGTACGCCGAAAGCTACAGGCACACCGGTTTGCATGCTTACTTGAGCAATGCCTTTAGAAGCTTCTGCGCAAACATAATCAAAATGCGGAGTTGCACCACGAATAACAGCACCGAGACAGATAACAGCATCATATTTGCCGCTCTCAGCTAATTTTTTAGCAGCCATCGGAATTTCAAAAGCACCAGGAACCCAGGCAACAGTCAAATCTTCGTCAGCAACTTCATGACGTTTCAAGCAATCCAAACAGCCGCTCAGCAATTTGCTAGTAATAAATTCATTAAAACGGGCTACAACGATAGCCACCTTCATATCTTTTGCAGTTAATTTACCTTCTAATACGTTCATTTTTATAACCCCCAAAACTTATTTAGTGTTTGCAACCGCAGGAGCAGCCACAGTTATGCAATTCATGACCCATTTTTTCTTCTTTAACATCAAGATAATGTTCATTATACGGATTAGCTTCCATTACGATAGGTACACGGTCAGTAATAGTAATACCATATCCGGATAAACCAATGCGTTTAGCAGGATTGTTAGTAATTAAACGAATACTAGTTAACCCTAAATCAGCAAGAATTTGTGCACCCATACCGTAATCACGCAAATCAGGAGCAAAACCTAAACGTACATTAGCTTCTACAGTATCTAAACCCTGGTCCTGTAAAGCATAGGCACGGATTTTATTAGCTAATCCAATACCACGGCCTTCCTGACGCATATAAACAACAGCGCCACAGCCTTCTTTTTCAATCATTTTCAATGCAGTTGCCAACTGGTCGCCGCAATCACAACGCAGACTACCAAAAGCATCGCCAGTCAAGCACTCACTATGCACACGTACCAGAACGTCTTTTTTACCGGCAATATCACCTTTTACGATAGCTACATGGCACAAATCATCTAAATCATTTTCGTACGCAATAATGCGGAAATTGCCATATTTAGTAGGCAAAGCAGCTTCTGCTACACGATGAATCATTTTTTCGTGTGCTTTACGATAAGCAACCAGCTCTGCCACAGTAATAAACACTAAATCATGCTTTTGCGCAAAAGCAATCAAATCAGGCGTGCGAGCCATATGACCATCATCATTCATAATTTCGCAGCAGATACCTACTGGTTTCAGACCTGCCAAACGACACAAATCTACAGTAGTTTCGGTATGACCTGTACGTACTAAAACGCCGCCTTCACGTGCACGGAGCGGGAAAACGTGACCAGGACGACGGAAATCACCGGGCTGCGCATTTTCTTCAGCACATTTTTGCATAGTATAAGCACGCTCATAAGCAGAAATACCGGTAGTAGTATCCACATGGTCAATTGACACGGAAAAAGCAGTTTCGTGGTTATCAGTATTCTTACTTACCATCGCACCAAATTGCAATTTATCCATAACCTCACCAGAGGCCGGCATACAAATTAAGCCACGTGCTTCCTTAGCCATAAAATTAATTGCTTCCGGAGTGCAAAGCTCTGCTGCCATAATTAAATCGCCTTCGTTTTCACGGTCTTCATCATCAGTAACAAGAACCATTTTACCGGCTTTAATAGCAGCAATAGCTTCTTCAATTGTATTATACTTAAATTTTTCTTCCATTATTTACACCTCATTATTTCCTGCTGCGGTTTACATAAAACCATTTTCCAACAGAGTTGCTTTATCTAAAGCAGGAGTTTCTTGTTCCTGCTGTCCATGCTTTTTATTCCAGGATAGCATATGCTCTACATACTTACCGATAATATCCGTTTCCAAATTAACGCTGTCCCCTACATCCTTAAACCCCAACGTTGTTTCCTTAGCCGTATGAGGAATCAAGGAAACGCTAAAGCCGCTATCATTAACATTGGTGACAGTTAAGCTGATACCATCAATGGCAATACTGCCTTTTTTTATAATATATTTGAGCAGCTTAGGCTCTGTTGCAATAGTCACGACCATCGCAATACCGTCAATACGACGGGCAGCAATAGTACCCTGACCTTCAATATGACCGCTGACAATATGACCATCTAAGCCGTCTATTAAACGCAATGTGCGCTCCAGATTTACCCTTTCGCCTACATTTAAACTGCCGATATTAGTCAGACGTACTGTTTCCGGCATCACATCAGCAGTAAAGCTATCCTCGGTCATTTTTACAACAGTTAAGCAAGCACCATTCACAGCAACGCTATCACCGATTTTCAAATTCTGCAATACCTTTTTGGCCTGTACTGTCAGATGATAGGATTCGCCTTGACGTAATAAACCTTGTACGGTGCCAAGCTCGGCAACTAAGCCAGTAAACATGCTTAAACCTCCTCGTGTACTAAACCTGTAATCATGAAATCATCGCCAAGTTTTTCACATTCCACATCATGCAGCTGCCAAGCAGTTTCAATCAACGGACTACCGATACCGCCTACGGCAGTAAAGCTGTTGCGTCCGCCCAAAACCTTCGGTGCAATAAAAGCATACACTCTGTCAGCCATATCCGCATCCTTAAAGGCACCATGAATTTCACTACCACCCTCAACCAAAAGGCTGGTCAAGCCACGCTGTGCCAAGTTTTCAACAACCAAAGGAATAGGCGGATGACCGTTTTTCAACGGCAACTGTACCACCTCTACGTTAGGCAGAGCATTTAATGCTTCTGCTTTCAAAGGATCAGCATCCAGACCAGTAATAATAATAGTATCAGCAACGGGATTCAGCACATTCGCCATTAAAGAAATATGCAGATGACTATCTAAAATTACACGTACAGGATTAGACCCTTTTACCAAACGAGTACTCAACTCCGGATCATCTGCCTGTACAGTACCGATACCTACTAAAATTGCATCATGTTGACGACGCAGGCGATGTGCATAAGTACGGGCAGCCTCACCGGTAATCCATTTACTATCACCAGTATAGGCAGCAATTTTACCATCTAAGGTCATAGCATATTTTACGCTGATAAAAGGTCTTTTCTTTGTAATCCAAGTAAAGAAACGTTCATTAAGACGCTTTGCCTCTTTTTCACAAACACCTGTTACTACCTCTATGCCCTGTAGACGCAAATAATTAATGCCCTCTCCTGCAACCTGCGGATTAGGATCTGTGCATGCTATAACGACTTTTTTAATACCTGCACGAGCCAAAGCCACACAGCAAGGACCCGTACATCCGTAATGGGCACAAGGTTCCAAGGTAACATAAGCAGTAGCACCACGGGCTAAATCCTTAGCTTCGGCTAACGCATTGACTTCCGCATGAGCCTCACCTGCTTTATGGTGATAGCCTTCACCGACAATATTACCTTCATCATCAACAATCACACAACCAACCATAGGATTAGGACTGGTATCGCCCTCAGCCTTTACAGCAAGCTCTAGAGCACGCTGCATATATTCTTCGTCAGTCATACTTATTCACCTGCATCCTTTCCGGATAAAAATAAAACCGCACAAAACCTTTTGGTCCCCGTGCGGAAAAATGCTTCTTTATCACCTTTTCACATCCAGACTTTACTGTCGGTACCGGAATCACACCGGTTCGTGCTGTATAACAGCTCGCAGACTTTTACTGCCGGTGAGGAATTTCACCTCGCCCCAAAGGTTCTTTATTTTATTGCTTTTATTATAGCTTTTATCTAGGAAATAGTCAATAAACACAATCTAATGACGCAAAAATATCACTATTCCTTTTAAGTTTATTTATCACGCAAAGTGCGCAAATAAGCCTTTTCTGCGCTAGAAATACGGTAGCTCTCACAAGCCTTCTGAATAGTCTTCTGCTGTACCCAGGCAGATAATTTATGCTCCTTTAGATATACCACAGATGCATCATATTGCTTAGCCAGAGCCGTAGCAAAAAACCAAGCCTGCATCATTTTTACATAATACTTGTCTGACTTGACCTCTACCACCCATTCTAAATATTCATTTGTAAACGCAGTATCTAAATAATAGCTCATAAGCAAATTCAAACCGCAGCGTATAGTAAACTCTTCATCACTATGTAAGCATTTTTTAATAAAAGGCAAAAGCCTCTGTAAATCATGACGTAAAACTTTGGGTTTGATAATATCGCAGGTTGCCCAATTATCAACATAAGGTAAAAACTGCTCCAACGCCTGCAAGCAAAAAGCGTAATCAGGTAAATCCGAAAGCAAGATAGCGTGTAATTGATTTTCATCATAATAGACATGAGGCAGGGACCATAAAAAGCTTTCTGCCTCAGCAGTACCATGTAGCTTTTTAGCTAACTGACGCAAAGCAGGCGTACGCACGCCTAAAATCTTCTCCTGTGGCACCGTCGGTATCAGACCACTATGAAATTTTTTATAATCAGCATCTGCTAAAGCTTGTAAACTTGCTAAAATATTCATCGAAAATCATCCCTTGTGTTGGAAAAGTTCTTCATTGCACACTTAATAAAAGCTTAAATATACTTTTATTGTAGCTCCAACTTCTTCCATTTTCTAATTTTTGTTCTAAAGGTGCCAAATGGTGCAACAGTATTGACATGAATAAATTTATAAACTTCCCAAACCGCTGTTTTTGTAGCCTCATCTGCCCATTTTCTTTGATGAGGTATAAATAGTTCATCTTCACTCATGGAATCTATCATTTCATAAATAGCTGCGATATTTTTCTCAAGCATATCCATAAGTTCCTTCAAAGATAAATGACTATATTCTTGATTAAACCATTGATAAAGTGCTCCTAATTGATTCCACTTAAACTTATCTGAAGGCGTTTTTACTTCCAAACCCAGCTTATCATCTTTTTCCCATTTTAATAATAAAGTTGTCCAACCAACTTGATACGCTAAATTTTCGGCAGGCGTTCTATCTACCTCACTATTTCTTTTATCCTTTAACATTTCAGGAATATCGGAGAATTCTACAATATACTTTGCATAAGCTGTTGCAATCGCTGTTTTTAATTCTTCTTTGCTTACATAAACCTTCACTTATTTACTCCTTATTTATATTTAAGTTTTCCTGAAATATAAAACTTAAAATTCACTAACCTAATAATACTATAACATCATTTAAACTAGCAATATATTTTTTCTTTCTATATTATATTGTCTACACAAGTACTTCTCAGTCATCTTTAAGGTGACAACTCTCCTGAAAAAGTAGCGTCAAGCAACTACTTTTTTTCCTTTAGCGAAAATCGTTACTAACTTGTACTCTTGTACTCTACACTAACTACTGATCCCGTAGTAATAAAGATTTTTTTATCATTTCACAACTGCTCATTTATTTTGTCGTATGCGTTATTGTTTCGTGAAAATCATGTACTTACCTTGGTCTTTTTATAGCTGTTGCTCTAACTATTACCTTAGTTTATTTTTACTACAGCGTTAACATAGAAATCAAACAACCTGTCAAATAGACTTGACAGGTTGTTTTACGTTATTCAGTTTTTATTAAGCCTGCTTATGTTCAGCGATAATCTTTTCTGCCATCTTAGCCGGTACATCTTCATAATGATCGAATTTCATTTCAAAGGTGCCCTGACCTTGAGTGATAGCACGCAGGTCAACAGCATATTCTGTAATTTCTGCATATGGAACTTGGGCAGTAACAACGCTCATGCCATCTTCCACACTTTGCATGCCAAGGATACGACCGCGTTTTTGATTCAAATCGCCGATAACATCACCCATCATAGAATCAGCACAGGTTACATTTAAGCTGTAAATAGGCTCAAGCAGTACGGGCTTGCATTGTTCCATTGCTTTCTTGAAGGCGATATTAGAAGCAGTTTTAAATGCCATTTCAGAGGAGTCAACAGTATGGTAAGAACCATCAAGCAGGGTAATACGCATATCCACAACAGGATAACCAGCTAAAATACCTTTCTCCATAGCCTCGCGCATACCTTTTTCAACAGCGGGAATATATTGACGGGGCACTGCGCCACCGAAAATCTTATCAACGAATTCGAAGCCGCCTCCGGGAGGCAGAGGTTCCATCTTAATCACAACGTGACCATATTGGCCATGACCGCCGGATTGTTTCTTGTGCTTGCCTTCGACTTCAGCAGACCCTCTGATAGTCTCACGATATTCAATAATCGGAGCCTTCAAAGTTGCCTCAACGCCGAACTTACGCAGCATACGCTCCATAATAATTTCGATATGCTGGTCACCCATGCCGCTAATCAAGGTTTCTTTAGTTACAGGGTTCTTCGTCACGATAATAGTCGGATCTTCATCCATCAAACGATTGAGCGCGGACATAATCTTGTCTTCGTCGCCTTTCTTCTTTGGATAAATTGCTCTAGTATACATGGGCAACGGGAAATTAATGGGCGGGAACTCTACTTCAGAATTCTTATCGCAGAGAGTATCGCCGGTGCTGGTGAATTGTAATTTAGCAACTACGCCGATATCACCTGCTACAACTTCTTTCATCGGAATCTGAGTTTTACCACGCATGGTAAAGATATTAGTAATACGCTCTTCTTCCTCACGTCTGGAATTATAAACTACGCTGTCTGCTTTAATGGAACCGGAGAATACACGGAAATAACTTAAACGGCCAACAAAAGGATCAGAGGTTGTCTTGAATACCAAAGCAGCCATAGGTGCGTTGGCATCACGAATTTCTTCTTCGCCTGTTTCTTTATCCATAACAATATAGTCATTCAAAATGGACGGATAAGTGAAGTCGATAATCGCATTCATTACGCGGCCTAAGCCGATATCTTTGTAGGCACTACCGCACAGCATCGGGTAGATAATTGCTTGGCGGATGCCTTTGATAAGACATTTCATTATTTCTTCGTCACTGATGGTTTCGCCATCGAGATAACGCATCATGCAGTCATCATCAGCTTCAACAGCAGCCTCTACCATTTTTTCGTGAGCAATGGCAGCCGCTTCTTTATACTCGTCCGGAATTTCTATTTCATCGGAGCCGTTACCGTTGGCACGGTAAGCTTTCATTTTGTACAAATCAATGATACCCTGGAAGTTATCTTCTTTGCCCAATGGCAACTGTAACGGCAGTACATGCTTGCCGAATTTGCCACGCAGGTTATCAAGAATACTGTCGAAATCAGCATTTTCGCGATCCATCTTATTAACGAAGATAATACGCGGCAAGCCTGCTTCTTCAGCTAATTTCCAGCACTGCTCTGTGCCTACTTGAACACCGCTAGTAGCACAAACAACGATCAATGCACTGTCAACGGCTCTAAATGCACCCTTTACTTCTGCTACGAAATCCGCAAAACCGGGAGTATCAATGAAGTTAATCTTGGTGTCGCGCCATTCAACAGGTGCCAAAGTAGCGTTTACGGAAACCTTACGCTTAATTTCCTCGGGTTCATAGTCAGTGGTGGTAGCACCGTCTTCAACCTTGCACATTCTGCTGATAGCTCCGCTACGGTACAGCAGGGCTTCGGTTACGGACGTGGTTCCTGCTCCACCATGACCCACAATGGCCACGTTTCTGATCTTATCACCAGTGTATTCTTTCATGATAAATCCTCCTTTTGTCTGGCATTTTTTAGATGCGTAACATTTCGATGAAACCTCCTGTTTCTCCTGCTTTTATTGTAAATTTCTCAATATATTTTAAATTTTCAGTTAAAATGTAACGCAGTTTACAATATCCGCTAAAAATCATTATTCTAGCGATAATCGACTGAAAAAAATAGTCTATTTTCGGCAGGAAAAACGCCCACTTACCTAACAAAATTTATTTACCTAAATTGCAATAAGAAGTTGCACACTTTTAAAAAATCAAGCTGCATAAATCTTATCAAGCTCATTCTCGAATAGATCATCAGGTGATTTGTATCCGAGTATTTTCCTGGGTAACAAATTACACCAATCAGCTGTCAACAGAATATCATCAGAAGTATATTTGCCTATTCTCTTTCCTTTAGGAATAAATCTTCTTAAAAGACCATTGTGACGTTCGTTAGAACCTCTTTCCCATGAACTGTAAGGGTGGGCAAAGTATACTTTTGTCTTTGTGTTATCTTCAAGCTTTGCGAGTTCAGCAAATTCACTACCGTTATCACTTGTTATAGTTTTGAATATCTGGCTAAACTTATCGCCATAGTAATTTTTCAAGTATTCCATAGCTTTACTAACGGAAGATGTTGTTTTTCCTTCGATTTTAATGGCTATGTACTTGCGTGTAAGACGTTCTACAAGAGTTAATATAACGTTATCACTCTTGCTTTTACTGC
>UQWU01000051.1 GCA_900544885.1 uncultured Phascolarctobacterium sp.
ACAGGCGGAGGGCCGCAAGCTTTGTCGGCATCGGCGGTCATAGATTGGTCGGCGGCTGTCGTGCTTCTGCCTATAATGCTGTACCCTTAGAGGCCTGCCAAGCATTAGCACAATTTATGGAAAAATATCAAAAAGCACATCTGTGAATCATAGGAAACATAATACTAGGAGGAAATAAATCATGAAAATTTTTGTAAGCAACGACATTAGCGAAAAAGGTATCGCTTTATTAAAAGAACATTTTGAAGTAGACGTAATGCCCAATATGAAACCTGATGAACTGATTAAAATCATTAACAATTATGATGGTCTAGTAACCCGTTCTATGACTAAAGTAACTAAAGAAGTTATTGAAGCATCCACCAGATTAAAGGTTATCGGCCGTGCCGGCGTAGGTGTCGATAATATTGATATTCCTGCCGCTACTGCTAAAGGTATCGTCGTTTTAAACACTCCCGAAGGCAATACTATGGCTGCAACAGAGCATACCGTTGCCATGCTGATGGCTATGACCCGCCATATTCCGCAGGCTCATCAATCTATCCAAGAAGGGAAATGGGACCGCAAGTCTTTTGATGGTATTCAAGTACAAGGCAAAACCTTGGGTATTATCGGCGTCGGCCGCATCGGCAGCCGTGTTGCCAAACGTATGCAGGCAATGGAAATGACAACCATAGGTTACGACCCCTATATTACTGAAGAACGTGCCCATCAAGTAGGTGTTGAATTAGTAGATTTTGATACTTTACTTGCAAAATCCGATTACATCACTATCCATACACCTTTAACTAAAGAAACAGAAAAAATGCTTAATGCCGACGCTATTGCCAAAATGAAAGACGGTGTCCGCATTGTCAACTGTGCTCGTGGCGGCTGTATGGACCCTGACGCCATTGCTGAAGGTGTTAAATCCGGTAAAATTGCCGGTGCTGCTATTGACGTTTATCCCACAGAACCCTTAACTAAAGAAAATAACCCATTCTTAGGCTTATTTAATGTTGTGCAAACTCCCCATTTAGGTGCCTCCACCATTGAAGCACAAATCGGTGTTGCTGTCGATGTTGCTTATGGTGTTATCGATGCTTTAGAAGGACGTCCTGTAATGACCGCTGTCAATATGGCGCCGATTCCGAAAAATGTAGCTGCTATTATTCAACCTTACTTCGGTCTGGCAGAACGTATGGGTACTGTAGGTATTTACTTATCCGAAGGACCGATTAAAAAAGTAGAAATCGAATATACAGGTACTTTAGCAGAAACCGAAACCGCAGCTTTAACTACTGCCTTCTTAAAAGGCTTACTGAATCCCATTCTGCAAGAAAGCGTCAACTTCGTCAACGCACCCGGTATTGCTAAAAAACGTCATTTAGAAGTCAAAGAAACTAAAGCCAATAAAGCAGGCTATTTCTCCACAGCTATTAATGTTACTATCACCACCGCTAAAGGTGCACATAAAATCGAAGGCACCTTATTTGATGGTAAAACCCCGAAAATCGTCCAAATTGACCAATATTATATTGACTTCAAACCGGAAGGCTATCTGCTTTTAGCTCCCCATATCAACAAGCCGAATATGATTGGTCAGATGGCGACTATCTTAGGTAACGCTGGTATCAATATCAATAGCATGCAAGTTGGCAGCACTCCTAAATCCGACACCAATATTATGGCCATTGCCGTTAACGATGATATTCCTAACGATATTATGCTCCAGCTTCGTGGTGTAGAAGGAATTATCGACGTTAAGCTGATTAATTGTGAAGGCTGATTTTATTTAAAAAGGAAAAGATTATGACACGTATTATTTTAATCCGCCATGGAGAAACTACTTGGAATATTGCAGGACGTTATCAAGGTCAAGAGGACACTCCTCTTAGCGATAATGGCCTGCGCCAAGGTCATTTATTGGCCGAAGCTTTAAAAAACGTTCCTTTAGACCTAGCTATTTCCAGCCCTCTGCAGCGTTCTCTGCAGACCTGTTCTTTCTGTGCTGAGCTTCACAGCATTCCTGTGCTCACAGATGCAAGATTATTAGAAATCAATCACGGTCTTTGGGAGGGTGTTCTTGCACCGGAAATTCAAAAACAATATCCTGTCGAGTTTGCTACCTGGCATACTCATCCGGAACAAGTACAAATGCCTCAAGGGGAAAATTTAGAAGCTGTACGTCGTCGCGTCCGCCAAGCATTTGACGAATACGTTATAAAATATCCTGATAAAACTCTGTTGGTCGCAGCTCATGATGCTGTCAACAAAGCGATTATCTGCGACGTACTTGGTCTAGGTATGGAACACTTTTGGCAGATTAAACAAGATAACACCTGCATCAATGTCTTAGAACATCAAGATGGTAACTGGCGTTTAGTCTTACTGAACTCTACCAACCACCTAGGTTTCCTGTTCAGCGGTATTGAGCAAGCAGGCTTATAGATTTCTATTTATAGCAAAAGAAAAAGCATGACTGTTTTTAAACAGCCATGCTTTTTTATTATTCCACCAATGCTTCACGTTTTATCTTCTTTTGCAACCACCATAATCTTGCGACTAAAATCACTGCACTACTCAAAACACCTGCATCAAGACTTTGCCAATAAGCAAACGCGCCTTGATGTAAGCCGTAATCTAAATACAAACCTAATGGTAAACAAATACCCCAATAAGCTAATACGTTAGAATAAAAAGTAGCATCAACATCTTTATAACCACGCAGAATGCCTTGAATAGGTGCTGCTACAGCGTCCAAAGCCTGCCAACCGATAGCATATAATAAAAATGCTTTTACCAAATTAATAACTTTAGGATTTTCCGTATAAATCAACGCAATTTCTTCGCGGAAAAAATATTCGCCTAACATATAAATAGAAGCAATAATCAAGCTTAATTGTAAGCCTAAATGAACATAGTCCTTAGCATTACGATAATTTTTAGCACCATATTCTACGCCTACTACAATTGTTAAAGCTAAAGAAAAGCTCATCGGTATCATATAGACCACAGAAGAAAAATTTAAAGCAGCTTGGTGGGCAGCAATAACTTCTGTACCAAATTTAGCAATAAATAAAGCTACGACACCAAAAATACTTGCCTCCATGAAAATAGCAAAGCCCATAGGCACGCCGATGCGCAGATAATCCTTTAACCATTGATATTTAGGTTTTACCCAGCCCAATACATGATATTGACGAAAAGGCTCTAAGCGCAGAACGATAAAAACAAATATAACGAACAGTAGCCAAAAGGTTAGACCTGACGCAACACCTGCTCCTATACCGCCTAAACGTGGTAAGCCACACTTGCCAAAAATAAAAGCATAATTTAAACAAGCATTAATCGGCAAAGCCAAAAGATAAATTTTCATTGTCAGATAGGTATAGCCTAAAGTATCTACTAAACTACGCAAAGGAGTAATCATGAAAAATGGTAATACACCCATACCTAAACCTGCCATATACCATACTGCAACATGATAAACTTCCGGTTCTAAAGACATATTCTGTAGAAAAGGCGGTAAAAAAGCAATACCGCAGCCTAAAATAATTAATGAAAAAATTACTGCCAATAATAAGCCGTGACGAACTACCACAGCAATTTTATTTTTCTCACCTGCACCAAGGTAATTTGCTACCAACGGCATCGCGGCCATTAAAATACCGCCTACGCCAGCTTGTATAGGCATCCAAATATTACCGCCGATAGCAGCACCGGCCAAATCCACATCACTGGCCTGTCCTGACATACTAGCATCGAAAAAATTCATGCCCATAATTGCCAACTGTGTGCCAATAATCGGCAGCATCACACTCATCAAGCGATTAATTTTTTCACGCGCATTTGCACAAAAAATATTTAACATCATTCACTCCACTTAATTATATTATTATAGGCAGAGTTACTCTTCCTCCGCCAATTCAGAAAGATACAGCCAGCGTTCTTCCATTTCATCAAGCTTTTGCTGTACCTGCTCTTGTTGTTTGGTAAGCTCGGCTAATTTGCCGTAATTGCTACCACATTGATTCATTTCTGCACTTAACATTTTTAGTTCAGCCTCACTGCGTGCCATTTCTTGATCTAAGCGTGCTAATTCTAAACGCTCGCCATAAGTCAATTTTTTCTTTTCACCCTTTTCAGACTGTGCAGGTACTTCCTCTTTAACCTCTGCCTTAGCCTTTGCGACAGCGGTTTTAGTTTGTTCCCCAATTTGACGTTTGGCTTCCAAAGCTTCGATATAATCAGTATAACCGCCAATATAAGGCTCTAAATGACCATTTTCTTCCAAAGCAAAAATTTTATGAGCAAAACGGTCCAAAAAATAACGGTCATGGGACACGGCAATAACAGCACCGGCAAAACTGTCCAGATAATCCTCCAGTACAGATAAGGTAGGAATATCCAAATCATTAGTCGGTTCGTCCAATAACAATATATTAGGTGCAGTCATCAGAACACGTAATAAGTATAAACGACGTTGTTCACCACCACTTAATTTGCTGACAGGTACCCATTGCAGTTCCGGCGGAAACAAAAAGCGTTCCAGCATTTGTGCAGCACTGATACGTTGACCATCAGCAGTTTCAATATAATTATTAGCTTCCTTGATATATTCTAACACACGCATATTACTATCAGGAAATTCGCTATGTTGAGCAAAATAGCCAATTTTTACGGTCTGTCCAATAGTAATCGTACCGCTTGTCGGCTGACAACGACCAGCAATAATATCCATCAAAGTAGATTTACCGGCACCATTAGGACCAACAATACCTACACGGTCATTACGCAGTAAAATATAACTGAAATCCTTAATATAATCACGGCCATCATAGTTCATGCCTATTTTATCTAATTCGATAATGGTTTTACCTAAACGACTGCTTACAGAAGACATTTCCAAGCTGTTTTCTGTATGTACATTCTTCACTTCTGCCTCGATTTGAGCAAAGCGTTCTACACGGTCCTTCTTCTTAGTACGGCGTGCTTCAGCGCCACGGCTGATCCAAGCTAATTCACGGCGATAAATATTCCGTAGCTTTTGAGCGGCACTGGCCTCGGCAATGCGACGTTCTTCGCGTTTCTGCAAAAACAGGCTATAGTTGCCCACATAAACATAACCTTTGTGACCATCAATCTCCAAGGTACGATTAACAACACGATCAAAAAAATAACGATCATGGGTAACCATCAATAAAGCACCCTTGCGTTTCATTAGCTGTTCTTCTAACCAAGCAACTGTTGCATTATCCATATGGTTAGTTGGTTCGTCTAAAATCAATAAATCGGACGGGCGCACCAACACACCTGCTAAAGCTACACGTTTACGTTGACCACCGCTTAATTCGCCCATTTTCTGCTGTAAATTAGTAATACCTAATTGAGTTAAAACTGCTTTTGCTTCACTTTCCAACTGCCAAGCATATTCATTATCCATTTGCTGTTGTAAATCCAAAAGTTTTTTCTGTGCTTGTACATCATCAGGAGTTTCCGCCATTTTTTCTACGGCCATTTCATACTCACGCAAAAGTACCATGAGCGGTGAATCTCCTTTAAAAATTTGCTCTAAAACAGTAGCATCTGCTTCAAACGGCGGGTCCTGTGGTAAATATTCCATTACTACACCACCGGGAATAGTTAATTTGCCACCGCCAGCATCATGATTGGCAATCATTTTTAACAAGGTACTTTTGCCGGTACCATTAACACCGATAATACCATATTTATCGCCTTCTTCAACATTAAAGCTAATGTTTTCAAATAAAACACGGGCACCATAACTATAAGATAAATTTTCTGCACTTAAAATCATAGTTTTCTCCTCTACTATTGCTGTACTACTACACTTAACACAGCATTATCATTAGCTGCATCCTGCAAAACAGCTAACAGCATCACACCATATTCACCTAAATACTGCTCTTGGCTAACCTTCGCAGAAATCATAATCTCCGTCGGTTCCTCGATTTCTGTCAGGCAATCGTATAAAGCATCTAGATTGGCACCATAATATTCAGGCAACGCTAATACCGCTTGTAAATAAGCATGTGCAGCTGCACGATTCTGTAAATGCTCCAATGACAAAACAATCTTTTTCATCGTTACCCTCCTAATATAATCTGTTAAAGGAATTATAGTGATCCTGCGTATAATAAATCATGCCGTCATTGGAAAAAACGATACGTTTACCATTACGGTTTCCGCGCACATAATCAATATCACATTCTTTCCACATCCGTCCTTTAGCTTTGGGTAATTTGCCTTCATAGTTGCCATAACGATCTCCACCAATGGATTTTCCCGGTGCTACTTTATCCAAAGAGCCTTTACTTTTCCAGCCTAAACGTTTTGCTTCCTGCTTAGTAATATAATTGGAAGGCAGCTTGGCAAATTCGTTAATATAAGCAGCCACATGCTCTTTATCAGTATAAGTACCGCTTTCGCTGATACTGATTTTTTTATCATTGCCCTGAGTATTGAAAGAAGCTTGCTGTTCGGTACTGATTTTTGTTTCCTGTTTTACTTGATTATCTTTATTATTATTACCGCAACCTGCCATAATACTTACACTAAAGAAAATCGCCAAACATAATGCGAGAATTTTTTTCATTAAATCACCACTTTCGTAAATATAACCATATTCTTTTATTATAACACAGAAGAGATACCCATTGCCAAAGCTATGAGTATCTCTCGCTTAATTTGTATGAAGTTTTAATATTCGTTGAAGATTTCCTGCAAACGAGCATTATCAGTCGTTACTGTCAAAGCTAATTGTACTAAAATACGTGCTTTCTGCGGATTCAGGCTATCGCTATCTAAGAAGCCTGCCTTTGTCCATTCAGGCATACCAGGTGCAACAATACCGCTGCCTGTACGACTGCTGCGAACTACTGCAATATTTTTTTGTCTAGCCTCCACCAGTGCAGGAAAAGCATTTTGGTGGAGACTACCCATACCGCTACCGGCATAAACAATCCCTTTAGCACCTGCTTCTATGCAAGCTTTAATCAGCATACCATCTTCATGAATATGAGTGTAAATAATATCTACACGTGGCAACACTTCTAAATCAGTAATCCAAAATTCGCTTTGGACAGTATGCTTTCTCAATGAAGCATAATAAAAGGTCGGCTTTCCGTCTACAATTAAGCCCATAGCACCTAAAGCAGGCGCTTTAAAGGTTGCTGCATTACTAGTATTTGTTTTACTCACATCGCGTCCGCAATAAATTTCGTCATTCATGACTACCATAACACCCTTGCCCCAGCTATGAGCATCAGCAGCTACCTTTACTGCATTGAGTAAATTAAGTGGTCCATCGGCACTGATAGCAGTTGCCGGACGCATAGCACCGACTAAAACAATCGGCTTATTGCTATGCACTGTTAAATGTAGAAAATAAGCTGTTTCTTCCATAGTATCCGTACCATGGGTAATAACAATACCATCCACATCATCTTGTGCTAGTAATACTTCACAGCGTTTCGCAAGTTTAAGTAAAATATCTTCCGTCATATCCTGACTGCCGATATTACTTATTTGTTCACCGGCAATATCAGCTACTTTATCTAACCCAGGTACAGCATTTAATAGATCATCAACGCTGAAAATACCTGATTCATAACCTGTCATCTGTAAGGCATTTTCTGCTTTGCCGGCAATTGTGCCACCAGTAGCTAAAATACGAATTTTTTTGAAATTTGCTTCTTGCATTTGCTCCCCCTTAGAAATTACTTTTACATTTTTCACTACTATAAAAATAGACTGCACTGCAAGCAGTACAGTCTATAATTTTTTATCTAGTCCAATTTTAATCCTGCCAGTAATCTAATTTTTGTTTAATACCGACAGCAGATGCTTTAAATACAGAATCTTTACCTGTTTTAATCCTGCCAGTAATCTAATTTTTGTTTAATACCGACAGCAGATGCTTTAAATACAGGATCTTTACCTGCTTCACGTTGTGCTACATAATCATCTAAAGCACGCAGAGCAGGACCACCTAACATGCAGATAACGGGCAGGTTGATAATAGCCATGCAACCCATTAAAACGTCGGATAAATCCCACATCAAGCCCATGCTAGAACCAGCACCGATGAAAATAAATACGCAGGCAATCATGCGATAAGTTACAGTAAAGGTATTGCTAGGAACTTTTTTCAGAATGTAAGCAAAGCAGTTATCAACATAATAGAGGTTGCCCAATAAAGTAGTGAAAGCAAACAATACCATGCAGACAGTGATAAATACTTTAGCACCGCCACCCATGCTTACAGCTAATGCTTTTTGTACATAAGGAGCACCAGCTAATTCCGGAGTCGGAGCAATGCCGGAGCTGAGGCACATGAAAGCAGTTGCAGTACAAACCAGCAGAGTATCGATAAATACGGAAAGCATTTGTACTAAACCTTGTTTTACCGGGTGAGATACGTCAGCAGCAGCTGCTGCGTTCGGTGCGGAACCTACACCTGCTTCATTACTGTACAGACCACGTTTGATACCGTACATCATGCAGGAACCTGCCATACCGGAGAAAATAGCTTGAAAGTCGAAAGCTTCACTGAAAATAGAATTTAACATACCAGGAATTAAATCGATGTGTAAAATAGCCAGTATAAACGCTACGGAAATATAAATAACGCCCATAATAGGAACCAAAGTAGAGGTTGCTCTAATGATGCGTTTACCGCCGCCTAATAAGCACCAAGCTACGAATACTGCTAAAACAGCACCAATAACCCAAGGAGTAGTTTCCGGATTATAGAATTCGTAAGCAATAAAAGTAGATTGCAGGTTATAAGCACACAGCATATTGAAGCCTACGCCATAAGTTGCAATCAAAGACATACTGAATAATACTGCTAAAGCACGACTGTTCAACGCTGCTTCGATATAATAAGCAGGACCACCGTAACTGCTGTGTTCGCCACGTTTTTTATAAATCTGTGCCAGAGTACTTTCGATAAACGCAGAAGCACCACCGACAATGGCAATAACCCACATCCAGAATACAGCACCATAGCCGCCTAAGCAGATAGCTGTAGAAATACCGATGATATTACCGGTACCTACACGAGAAGCAGTAGAAATCATCAGGGCCTGGAAAGAAGATACAGGCTGTTCATGATTGCCTACCGGCTTTTCTAAAATGACACGGATTGTTTCACGGAACAAGCGTACCTGAACAAGACGTGTACGGAAGGTGTAGTACAAACCTACACCGATGAGCATGATGATCAGCAGGTAACTATACATAAAATTGCTGATCGCACTAACCATTGATGCAAACATAAATAAAATCCCCCTCTTTTTTTTTATTAAAGCATCAAAAATATTATATCATAAAATTATTCCCTAGCATACAAAAAAATTTTTTTCACGTACTCATTTTAACAAATCAGCTAAATACATTTCATCTTTTTGATGCTTTCCTTTCAATTTTTTATAACGCTTAATAGATTCTACTAACAATGTTATTCTGTCGCCATAATATTCCCGATAAAAAAGTGTACTATTATTGTACCGCACCCTATTATAAACTATATTTTCTTTACTGAAAATTTTCGGCGTACATTTAGATTTTACTTTTTCAAACGAAGCAACAAGTTCTTCTGAAATAATCAGTAACATTTCTAATTCCGGCTTTGTACAATATTTAAGTACTTTTTTTATCTTATGTCTATATTCTTTAGGAATTTTCAAATCATCACTTAATTTATCCCCTATGCGAATAACTTCTACTTCACCCTGATATAAATTTAAAGCAGTTTTTACAGCAGCATTATTAGAAATTTGCCTTGCGTGATAAGGAACTAAATTTAGCAAATCATCAGAGCTAAAATAAAATTTTCCATGTTCCAATAACATTTTAACTACTTCTAGTTCATTTGGTCTTTCACACATAATAAGGAGTTTGCTCATTTCATCAGTTCCTTTTTCAACTCCATCAAATCATCATAATTTACTGAAGTTTCAAAGGTATTATTGTAAAATTGCTTGCTTTTTAATAATTCCGGCCTGATATTATAATTTTCATACATATTATACAAGTGACTTTTATTATCAGCTTTAGCAATCCAAATATTGTCCTGTCTATTAAAGAGGTCTAAAACTTCACAATAATGTGTAGCAAATATCAAAGTAGCTGATTTTTTATTTACAGTTTTATCTTTAAATAAACTTATCATATTTTCAACAAGCGTTTTATGAAAATGGTTTTCGACTTCATCTATTAAAAGATCAAAACCATTCTCTAAAGCAGCCACAATAAAAATATATAAGAAAATACCTTTTGTTGTACCACTTGATAACATATGAAGTAATTCTGAATCTGAAAATTCTTTTTGGCAATTTTGATACTCGAGTCTAAAATGTTTTTCATCTATCATTTCCAATGCAGTAATACGTTCATCAAAAATTTTGATTACTTTTGTTAAAACATTTCTAGAAATATTATAATTTTTCATTGCCCGAAATAATAAATGATAGGTATTAGGACCTTCGCCATTACAATTAAAATATACAGCTCGTGTCAATTTCTTTTTCAAGATAAAAAATATAATAGAAGTATCTTCTGGAAGTTCACCTAAATTAGTTTCTTCTTTAAATCCTTCTGCATCATAAATATTCTTTACTTTAGACTTATAATACCTTTTTTTATAAATATGCTGATTCGTAAAGTTTGCCTTAGTACCTAAATTGGCATCAGATTTCAAAATTACAGTATACTTATAAATATATTTTTCATGATAAAAAATTATTTCTAAATTTACATTATCATAATTATAATATTTATCTTCTAAACGAAATTCTCCCAAAATAGAGTAACAACATTCTAACAATTCTATCGCAGAAGTTTTTCCCGAAGCATTTTTACCAACAAAAGCCATAGTATTATAGGTAAATAATTCTTCTGCCACCTCTTGTAATTCATATTCTTTATCTTCACTTGTTTTTTTCGATTTAGCTACTAAATCAATTAAAAAATCATCGCCACAGTTTTTATAATTAGAAGCACGCACTCTTAATAATTTCATAAGCCAAACTCCTTCATTTTATATAGTAATATTATAGCATTTAACGCTATTTAAAACAATAATTTTGGTTTAAACTCTATAATATTATTTTTTATACAAAAAGACCGCTTCCGAAGAAGCGGTCTTTATTTACGCGCGTGTTTGTTTAAGTGTACTTAACTAATTTAAAATTAGAAAGTGAAGGTCAGGTCAGCCCAGATGATTTGGTCATCGTTGTTGGGGTAATCCAGTTTGGATTCGGTATCGTAGTAAGCAACGGTACCAACGATGTTTTTAGCGAAGGTGTAGTTAGCACCTACGCCGTAACCTTTGAAACCAGTGTTGCCGAAGGTGTTAGCATCAGTGGTGTGTGCTACATAAGTTTGACCACCTTGGTCATAGTAGTTAGCCCAGATACCATAGCTGCCAGCTTCAC
>UQWU01000052.1 GCA_900544885.1 uncultured Phascolarctobacterium sp.
AATTAAAATGTCTAGCCAACTGGCGGAGAGAATAACGTACAGATTTATTGGATAATATCCCTTGTAATTCTCTGCGGTCACCATAAGAAAAATGTTTACCTTTTATGTGTTTTGTGGTATCTTGAGTATAGTCCATTGTGATTGCCTCCTTGTAAGTTTTGTGTAGTAGCTTAATTTTAACATGAAGAGGTCACAATGGACTATTTTTATTCTGTTTTCAAGGTGTGCAATTTCATTTTACAATGAACCATTAATAAATAATTCCCATACTTCTACGTTTTAAGCATAAAAAAATACGCAATAACCATTATTAGTTATTGCGTAATAAATTTACAAATTATTTTATATTTATACTAAATATTATTGCTTACAAAATTTTACAAACATATAATGCACATAATGTTTTCGCATCATATAATGCACCACTTTGAACCATCTGTTGCAATTCACTCGGAGTAAAAGCCTGAATACCGATAAATTCATCCTCATCCGTATGCTGAGCATACTTAGTTAAACCTTCCGCTTTGTATAAATGAATGATTTCATCGGAAAAGCCAGGAGTGGTAGCAATACTTAAAAGTTTTTCCCACTTTTCTGCTTCATAACCTGTTTCTTCACTTAATTCACGTTTAGCACATTCTAGCGGGTCTTCATTTTCTCCATGGTCTAATTTGCCGGCAGGAATTTCCCACAGCAAAGTATTAATGGGATAACGACATTGCTTAACAAGCACCACTTTACCATCTGCTAGAACAGGTACAATAGCAACGGCACCAGGGTGACGGATATATTCACGGGTAGTATCCTCGCCATTGGGCAATGTAACATGATCGCGTTGTACTTTGAGCAGGCGACCACTGAACACCTCTTCGTTACTTCCCGGAACATATATTTCATCTAATTCTTTTTCATGAAATTTTTTCAGCATTTTTTACACCTTCCTGTGCTTATCCTGCTGTAATTTATTTTTCACAGCTTGAGCGGACTGCAATAATTCGGCAGCACTTTCGTAAGCAGCTAAGCTAGTACTATCACCTGCCGTCATACGAACAAGCTCTTGCAGACGTGCATTATAATCCAAAATACTCAATACTGTTGCTGTTCGTCCATCAGCACTGCGTTTTTCAATATGAATATGATTGTCAGCAAAAGCCGCTATCTGTGGCAAGTGCGTGATGCATAAAACTTGGCCTACTGTAGAAATCGCGGCAATTTTTTCTGCCATGCGTTGAGCAGTGATTCCGCCAACACCAGTATCGATTTCGTCGAACACCATAGTCCCGACAGTACCTGTATACATCATAACGGTTTTTAGTGCTAAGGCTATACGGCTTAATTCACCGCCTGATGCAACTTTTTCTAAATCATTAAGAGGTTCTCCCATATTAGCTGTAAAGAGGAAACGTAATACATCACAGCCGTATGGTGTAAATTGAGTACTTGCTTCTATTTTAATAGCAAAAACACCATTTGGCATCGCTAAATCATGAATATGTTCTGTAATGCGTATAGCTAACTCTTTACTACTTTGTTGACGTTTACTGGTTAAAACTGCGGCCGCTTTAGTAAGTTTAGCAGTTACTTGTTCTAAAGCTTTTTTCGCTTTAGCGATATTAGCCGCAATATTTTCTAGCTGTTCTAGTTTTTCTTGGGCTACAGCCAAATAATTTAAAACAGCCTCTGTTGTACCACCATATTTTTTCTGCAAGCGATAAATAGTATCTAAGCGTTCTTGTACCTGGGCAGCACGCTCCGCATTAAACTCGCTACCTGCCAAATAAGAACTCAGCTCCGTACGGCAATCATCTAAGCTAATCCAAGCACTGTCAACACCTTCAGCTAACGGTTTTAATTTAGCATCGTAGCGGGCTGCATACTGCAATTCATCACGTACACCTGCCAACTGTGCTAAAATACCCTCATCTGCATCAAGATAGTTATAACTGCGGTCCACTGATTTAATAATCCGCTCACTATTTTGTAATAAACGAGCCTCTTCTTCTAAACCTGTTTCTTCGCCTATTTTTAAGGAAGCATTTTCAATTTCCTGAATTTCCCAAGCATAACGGTCTAGCAATAAATCCTGTTTTTCATTCGCAGCCTGCAAGCTTTCTAAATTTTGCTTACACAGCATATATTCTTTGTACAAATCCTGATAAACTATCAAGGCACTATGCAAAGCATCGCCGCCATAAGCATCTGTCAAAAGGCGTGGAGTTTCCTGTTTCAGTAAGGCTTGGTTTTCATGCTGACCATGAATATCTACCAAAACACTACTGAGCTGACGCACAATATTTAGCGGCACCTGTACGCCGTTGATGAAAGCACGGCTTTTACCTGTAGCACTAAGCTGGCGTTTCAGAAATAAATCATCCTCAGCGTCAATACCATGTTCTACCAACAACGCTTTGATATCCCTACGCCCGGAAATATCAAAAACAGCCTGCACCCACAATCCGTCAGTACCACTGCGTACATAGTCTGCAGACGCACGTCCGCCCAACACCATACCAAAGGCATCAATCAAAATAGATTTGCCCGCACCTGTTTCACCTGTAAAAACATTAAAGCCTGCTGTAAAATCAGCATGAGCATCTTCTAATAATGCAAAATTATGAACATGCAGTGACTGTAACATGAAATTACCCCTGCTTATCTATAAGCCTGTAAGCGTCCTAATAAAACGGCAACGCTTTCTCTATTTTCTACAGCAACAAAAATTGTATCATCACCAGCAATGGAGCCAAGTACCTCCGGCCATTTCATAAAATCGATAGCAAAAGCAACAGCATTAGCAGTACCGGGCAGAGTATGAATAACAACCATGTTTTCATTATTGCGGATTGTAATAATAGAATCATGGAATGTACGCTCCAGACGTTCTACGGTCAGCATTGCACTATGCTCTTTCGGATAAGCATAACGATAATGACCATTAGCATCAGGAACCTTTACCAACATCATTTCCTTAATGTCGCGGGATACGGTAGCCTGAGTAACATCAATACCCTCTCTGCGTAAAGCGACAGCTAAATCTTCCTGGGTTTCGATAACATTATTATCGATAATGTCTTTGATTTTAGCATGTCTATTCATCTTCATAGTCAATCACCTCGTAAGCATCGTATTGCCAAGCTACAGATTACGCATCAGCTTTTGCTGCCATGTCTGATAGTAATCGCGGCTGGTTAGTCTTATAAATTTCATTGTATAGGGACTTTTCTCTATACGCACATAAGTATTTTCTCTTACTTCTAAAACATTTTCACCATCGGCGGACAGCATCATTTCCTCACTACCAGGCACAGCCTTCAGCTCAATGATTTCCGACATCGGAATCACTAAAGCTCTAGTAGTTAAGGAATGGGCACAGACAGGAGTAATAACACTTACATCTAGCTCCGGCATAACCAACGGTCCACCCGCTGATAAAGAATAAGCTGTAGAGCCGGTAGCTGTAGAAACGATTAAGCCATCAGCAGCATAACGACCGGAAGGCTTACCGTTAATATACATTGTCAGATGTGCCAGCTTACTGAACATACCCTTAGCCAGTACTAAATCATTTAATGCGTGCACCGTGGTAATAACTTCGTCATTGCTGATAACCTGTGCCTGTAACAGACTGCGGTTTTCAATGCTATATTTTCCTTGCGCTAATCTGCTGATGGCCTTTCCCATCCCCTGCAAATCTATCTCCGCCAAAAAGCCTAATTTGCCGAAATTGATACCAAAGGCAGGAATCCCTAACGGCACTAGATAACGTGCCATCTGTAATAAAGTACCGTCGCCGCCTAAGCTTACGGCAGCAGATAAGGTACGTAGGGAATCAGGATCACTTTTATCATAGGCAGGACAATTATAGCCCTCGGCAACATATTTCGGCAGTACCGGCTCCATACCCCAATCGCGACATAAATCCACTATTTCTGGTAGAGCGATACAAACTTTTTCTTTGCTCAGATTAGGAAAAATAGCTAGACGTTTTTTAGTCATGATGTGCCTCGGTTTCGGTGTTTTTCTTATCTAAATCACCATGGCTTTTGCCTACCAATTCAGCGACAAAGGCAGGAGAAACTGCATCATCAGCACCTAAAGTAAGATGCAGCAGATATTCAATATTACCTTCAGGTCCTTTAATCGGCGAAAAATCTAAGCCGGCAATACCAAAGCCTTCTTCTTTAGCAAAAGCAATAACATTATTAATAACCTGCTCATGTACACGTGCATCACGTACTACACCTTTTTTGCCGACATTTTCTTTGCCTGCTTCAAATTGAGGTTTGATTAGAGCAATGACAAAACCATCTTCTTTAAGAATTTTATGAACTGCGGGCAAAATTTTATCTAAAGAAATAAAGGCTACGTCAATAGTGGCTGCATCCACCTGCTCCGGCAAGCTATCCGCCTCTAAATAGCGTACATTAGTGCGTTCCATATTAATAACACGCTCATCATTACGCAATTTCCACGCTAATTGGCCATAACCAACGTCGATAGCATAAACTTTAGCAGCACCATTTTGCAGTGCACAATCAGTAAAGCCACCAGTAGAAGCACCAATATCAGCCACAACTTTATCTTGTACACTGATAGGAAAAATCTGTAAGGCTTTTTCCAATTTAAGACCACCACGGCTTACATAGGGCAGCTTATTGCCAAGTAAGCGGATAGTTACATCAGGAGGTACCGGAGTACCTGGTTTATCTATTTTCTGCTCATTTACCAAAACTTGGCCTGCCATAATAGCCGCCTGCGCCTTGGCACGGCTTTCAAATAACGCACGATTCATTAAAAGTGCGTCCAGTCTTTCTTTTTTCACTTTGCTTCACCCTTTACAAAGGCAACTGCTTTGCGGACAATGCTTGGAGTATCCAAACCTAAATCCCTGAACAGCAATTTTTTGTCGCCATGTACTACAAATGCATCAGGAATACCTAATGTCAATACTTCACACTTTTCCAGCATTTGTGCATCATTTAAAGTTTCTAAGACAGCACTGCCTACACCACCTGCTAAAACGCCTTCTTCCAAAGTAATAATTTTACCATAATGCTTAGCATCTTCCAGTAATAATTCCTTATCTAAAGGCTTAGCAAAACGCATATTGACAACACCGGCTTTAATCCCCTGCTCTGCAAGCAGCTCTGCTGCCTCTAGAGCCGGTTTAACCATACTGCCGATGGCCCACAAACAAACATCATTGCCTTCACGCAGAACTTCTGCTTTACCGATAGACAGAGTATGCATGGGTTCGGTAATATCCACACCGATACCACTGCCACGAGGATAACGTAAAGAAATCGGAGCATCAAAATCAAGCGCTGTTTTCAACATATGACGCAACTCATTTTCATCCTTGGGTGCCATAATCGTCATATTCGGCATACTACGCAAATAAGCATAATCAAAGACACCATGATGGGTATAACCATCATCGCCAACTAAACCTGCACGATCCAAACATAATGTTACATGCAGCTTTTGAATGCAGATATCATGGAGTACAGAATCATATGCACGCTGCATAAATGAGCTATAAATTGCAGCTACAGGTTTCATCCCCGCTGCCGCCATACCTGCAGATGCCGTTACAGCATGCTGCTCAGCAATACCTACATCAAAGAAATGGTCCTGATGTTTTTGGGCAAAAATATTTAATCCCGTGCCATCCGGCATAGCTGCGGTAACACCGACGATTTTAGCATCAGTATCCGCTAACTCGCTCAAAGCATTACCAAAAACTTCTGTATAAGTTACAGGAGCATTGGGATTGGCGATTTTCTTACCTGTAGCAATATCAAAAGGACCTGTACCATGGAATTTATTCGGACTTTCTTCGGCCGGTTTGTAGCCCTTGCCTTTTTTAGTCAGTACATGAACCATAACGGGACCATCAATTTTTTTAGCAGCTTGCAGCACTTCAATAAGTCCGTTCAGGTCGTGACCATCTACAGGACCTAAATAAGTAAAACCCAGCTCTTCAAAAATAGATGTCGGCACCATAAGATATTTCACACTGCCCTTTAAACGACGGATAGCTTTCAGTACATCAGTACCGAATTCCATATTTTTCAGCCAGCCTTCAATATCGTTTTTAATTTTATTATAAGTTTCGCCAGTACGCAGCTGATATAAATATTCACTCATCGCACCAACGTTTTTCGAAATAGACATTTCGTTATCATTGAGGATGACAATCATTTTCTTATGCAGCATACCAGAGTTATTCAAAGCTTCATAAGCCATGCCGCCGGTCATAGAGCCATCACCGATAACAGCAACGACATCATAATCCTCACCTTGCAGGTCTCTAGCTACGGCCATGCCTAATGCTGCAGAAATAGAAGTACTGGAGTGACCGGTGCCAAAAGCGTCATGCTCACTTTCAGTACGCTTAGGAAATCCTGAAAGTCCACCATATTGACGTAATGTCGGAAACTGTTCCTTACGTCCGGTAATTATCTTATGAATATAAGATTGATGGCCAACATCAAAAATCAACTTATCATGGGGAGTAGAAAATACCTTATGCAAAGCCAAAGTCAGTTCCACTACACCAAGATTCGGTGCTAAGTGTCCGCCGGTATGAGAAATAACTTCAATTAACATCTGACGGATTTCTTTGGCCAGCTGCTTTAACTGCTCTACATTCAGCTTTTTAACATCCTCAGGAGAGTTGATGTGTGCAAGCAGGGATCTGGCACCTATTGGCAGAGATTTATTTGCAGTCATAAAATTACTTAACCTTTCTGAGAAAATTCTCAAATATCTTTATTTATGATTAATTTTTGCGGTTAGTCATCATTTTAGTGATTTGACGCAAATGTTCAGCATTATCACCAAACATTTCTAAGCATTCCAATGCTTCATTAACAGTTTTTTCAGCTAATTCGTGAGCAGCTTGAAGACCATAAAGGCTTACATAAGTAGATTTATTATTTTTCGCATCACTACCTGTCGGTTTGCCAAGTTCTTCTGCAGTACCTTCAACATCAAGAATATCGTCGGTAATCTGGAATGCCAAGCCTAGCAAATCAGCAAATTTAGTTAATGCCAGTAATTGTTCGTCACTAGCACCTGCTAAATGAGCACCACCGCGGATAGCAGCAATAAACAATGCACCAGTTTTACCTGAGTGCAGTTTACGCAACTCTTCAGGAGAAATCTCCTTGCCTTCATATTCTAAATCCAGACCTTGACCACCTACCATGCCGAAATTACCAGCACACATAGCCATTTCACGAACTGTTTCAATCAACGCTTTCGGGTCGACATTACGTTGTTCCAGCATTACTTCAAAAGCTAAAGTTAAAAGACCGTCACCAGCCAGCACTGCCATAGCTTCGCCAAAAACTTTATGATTTGTCAGACGTCCGCGACGATAATCATCATCATCCATGCATGGAAGGTCATCATGAATCAAAGAATAAGTATGAATCATTTCCAGGCCGCAAGCAACGGGCAGATAATTATAGCCCTTGCTTCCTACTGCTTCAGCAGCAGCCATCAAAAGAATCGGACGGATACGTTTGCCGCCTGCCATCAAGCTATACTCCATAGCTTCATCAACTTTAGAAATACCTTTTTTCGCAATTCTATTTTTTAAATAGTTTTCGACAAGTTTACGTTGTCCATCATAATAAGCTTGAAAGTCCATTATTTTGCCTCCAAATCTTGGAATGTTTCTAATTTATAATTTTCGTCACCACTTGCAGTGACTACGATTTTTTCTACTTCTTGTTTGACAGTTTCTAATTTACTAGTGCAGACACGACTCAGTTCCACACCATATTTAAATACATCTAACGAATCTTCTAGGGATAACTCGCCACTTTCTAACAATTTTACTTGTTCTTCCAATTCGACAAGTGCATCTTCAAATTTAATATTTTTCGGAATCTTCTTTACCGCCATTGCCTAAACTACCGCCTTTCCACTTCTTGGACTACGGAAACGAACTTACCATCAGCAACCGTTGTTACTAGCTCATCGCCCCAGTTTACCTGCTCTACCGAATTAATTAGTTTGTAATCCTTACTCTGCGTAATGCTGTAGCCACGCCCTAAAACTGCCAGAGGGCTTAAACTGTCCAAATGCGCTACCTGCACAGCAAAACCATGCTCTGCCTGTTGCAATTTCTGCTGCATACTCTGTACCAACTGCTCTACAGCCTTATCAGTACGCTGCAGCTTATCAGCAAAAAGACGCTCAGGATCACTTAGTGCCCAAGAGCGTGCTGAAACCTCTAAACGATGCTGCTGATTATCTATTTTACTGCTCATTAAGTTCAAACAACGCTTATAAAGATATTCTACGCGCTGCTTATAACCTGCCACATCCACAACAGCCATTTCAGCAGCTTGGGACGGTGTTGCCGCCCTTTTATCGGCAGCAAAATCACAAAGTGTAAAATCTGTTTCGTGACCTACCGCACTAATAGTCGGAATCTTTGAAGCAGCTACAGCCAGTACCGTAGGCTCCTCATTAAAGGCCCACAAATCCTCTATGGAGCCACCACCACGACCGATAATCAAGACATCTGCCAATTTATGCTTATTGAAAAATTTAATAGCCGCTACAATTTCTGCAGAAGCTCCTTCACCTTGCACCTGCACAGGATAAAGATATAATTTTATACCACCATTACGTCTACGGGACACCGTAATGATGTCACGTACTGCAGCACCTGCAGGAGAAGTAATAATACCGATACGAGCAGGATTCAGTGGCAAAGCTTTCTTTTTCTCTTCATCAAATAAACCTGCTTTAGTCAATTTGGCTTTGAGCTTTTCATAAGCTTGCATTAAATCGCCTACGCCCTGCTGTAATAATAAATCAGTATATAATTGATACACACCATCACGTTCATATACCGCAATGCGGCCCACTGCTACCACTGTATCGCCATTGTGTGGTTCAAAACGCAAAGATACTGCTCGCGAACGGAACATAACGCATTTTAAAACTCCACCAGCATCTTTTAAAGTAAAATAGCAATGCCCGGAAGGATATCTTTTAAAATTACTAATTTCACCGACAACCTGCACATTACGCAGCTCTGTCCGCTGTTCTAAAATACCTTTGATAAAATTATTCAGTTCGCTTACGGAATAAATATTTTCACTCATTGGTCTTGTTCATTCTCCACGCCAGAGCAGCACAGCCTGTGGCATTGTCACAGCTGAAGCGTCCCTCCGGCACCCATAATTTTACACGACGTTTAGCTAACTTTTCCTGTACATGCTGACGAATATAATTATTAGAAGCCACGCCGCCTACTAAAAGCACATCCTTCACACTGTAAGCAGCAGCACCATTGCGCAGCATACGGGCAAAAGTTTCAGCTAAGCAATATTCCACGCCCAATGCTAAAGCAGCACCATCAGCACCTGCTTCCAGCTTACGAATAGCCGCTGTTGCCGGCCCGGAAAGGCTTACCTCCAGCTTACGCACGGAAATAGGCAACTCCAATGGTTCAGCAGCAGTTGCGGCAAATTTTTCTAAAGCAGGACCTGTCGGAAACTGTAAGCCTAAAGCTACACCAATACGATCGACAAACTGACCAGCATGTAAATCCATACTGCCGCCAATCTGCGTAATTTTATAACGCTTATTTTCTTGCACTTCAGCCAACAATAAATCAGTAGTACCACCACTAGCATGCAAAAGCAAGAAGCGCTCCGCCGCAGGTCCGCCTGCAGACCAAACACCTGCCTCTAAATGATTCTCCTGATGACTGATTACCTCCAGCTTAGCACCTGTTACCGCCGCCAAACTGCGAGCCACACTCATACCTGCCAAAAAAGCCGGCATATAAGAATCCTCTAATGGACGCGGATAACCACTGACACCGATTGCTGCAAGAGCATAATCTTTTCCTTGCAGCACCTCCTCTACCAGCACCGGTAGATTACGGGTATGCTGAAAAACCATCTCCGATTGCTGTAGACCGCAACGACCGGGCTTAACACTTAAAATACGGCGTGCCTCGCCCAAAAGATGTCCCTGCTCATCTAAAACAGCGGTAGAGGTGGTATAACAACTGGTGTCAATACCTAAGTAGACCTTTTGTGCCATTATTCTTTTGCCAACTTGCCCAAAATACCGTTAACGAAACGCGGAGATTCTTCGGTGCCGAAGATTTTAGCGATTTCTACGGCTTCGTTGATAGCAACACCTGCCACTACCTTTTCTTCTGCAAAGAACATTTCAAAGGTAGCAATACGCAGAATATTTCTATCGGTAGCAGGCATACGTTCAACAGTCCAATCAATAGCATATTTACTTAAACGTTCATCAATAGCCTCTTTATTAGCTAAAACACCTTCCACCAAAACTAAAGCATATTTTTTAGCCTTTTCGATATTTTCTTCAGTGCATTCCTCTACAGCAGCTTCCAATGCTACTTCAGCACCGCACTCATTAAAATCTATTTGAAATAAACTTTGTAATGCTAACTCTCTTGCAATTCTACGACTCATCTTGTCACTCTCCTATAAAATATCTATTTATCTATGATAGCCGTTAGGTAATAACCTATCCAGCCATTCTAACAAATCTTCTTTTTTATCTAGCTTATTGCCGATAAAGAAGCCAAAACCAATACAAATCATCAAAAATAAAGCTTGGAAAAAACCTAGCCAT
>UQWU01000053.1 GCA_900544885.1 uncultured Phascolarctobacterium sp.
TAAAGGAAAGAGAATAGGCAAATATACTTCTGATGATATTCTGTTGACAGCAGATTGGTGTAATTTGTTACCCAGGAAAATACTCGGATACAAATCACCTGATGATCTATTCGAGAATGAGCTTGATAAGATTTATGCAGCTTGATTTTTAAAAAGTGTGCAACTTCTTATTGCAATTTAGGAAAAAAATATTTAGTATGAATCACAAAAACATTTCTTGCCCCTATCGGGAGGGCTTTTTTAGTATCGCAAAGCTAAAACAAAATAGCAGTCCCTGTGAAGGAACTGCTATTTTTTATGTGGAAAACTACTGCTTTATCAAGTTGTAATTATTCTACGGTTACGCTCTTAGCCAGGTTACGCGGTTTATCAACATCACAGCCACGGGTAAGTGCTGCATAATATGCCAGTAATTGCAACGGCAGTACTGCCAGCAACGGAGCCAGATATTTATCAGTTTTCGGAATGTAAATAACATGGTCTGCATATTTCGTCAAAGAAGTATCGCCTTCGAAGCCGATAGCAATTACTACTGCTTCACGAGCTTTTACTTCCTGTAAGTTGCTGACGGTCTTGTCATAAACATCCTCTTGAGTTGCCAAAACGATTACAGGTATACCGGCAACGATTAAAGCCAAGGTACCATGTTTCAATTCACCTGCTGCATAAGCTTCAGCGTGAATATAAGAAATTTCTTTCAGCTTTAAAGCACCTTCCAATGCCACTGCATAATCCAGGCTGCGGCCCAAGAAGAATGCATTTTCACTGCTACCGTATTCGCGGGCAAATACTTTGATTTGGTCAACGTTTTCCAGCATTTGGTGAATTTGTTCCGGTACGAAAGTTAAGCCATGTACCAGCTCTTGTGCTTTAGCTTCGGACAGAGTGTTGCGCAGACGGCCTACATAAACAGCAAGCATCAGCATAGCCAGTAATTGAGTGGTATATGCTTTAGTAGATGCTACAGCGATTTCCGGACCTGCATAGGTATAAACAACCTGGTCTGCTTCACGAGCTACGGAGCTGCCTACAACATTAGTTACGGCTAAGGTACGGGAGCCCAGACGTTTTGCTTCACGCAGAGCTGCCAAAGTATCACTTGTTTCACCGCTTTGGCTGATAACGATGGTCAAGCAGTTTTCATCAACCAGAGGATCTCTATAACGGAATTCGCTGGCGATGTCTACTTCAACCGGTACACGAGCCAATTGTTCCAGATAATATTTACCTACAATACCTGCATGATAAGCAGTGCCGCAGGCAACGATGAAGATTTTGTTGATAGCATTGATTTCTTCGCTACACCAGTTCAGTTCAGGGAAGGCAATAACATTTTTTTCGCCATCCACACGACCGGTCATGGTATCGCGCATAGCTTTCGGTTGTTCATAAATTTCTTTGAGCATGAAATGTTCAAAACCGCCTTTTTCAGCAGCTTCAGCATTCCAGTTTACTTCAAATACTTTTTTGCTAATGGGAGTACCCTCTAAATCTTGTACCCAAACACCATCAGCAGTTACAGTTGCGATTTCGCCGTCGCTCATGATGAAGGTACGACGAGTATGATTGATAATAGCCGGAATATCGGAAGCGATGAAATTTTCGCCGTCGCCTAAGCCGATAACAAGCGGATTATCTTTTTTAGTGCAGATGATTTTGTCAGGTTCACCTTGATACATAAATACCAGGCTGTAAGAACCACGAATCAAATGCAGTACCTTTTTTACAGTGCTTTCAAAATCACCATCAAATTGATCTGCCATCAGATGAGCTACAACCTCAGTATCAGTTTCGGACAGGAAAACATGACCTTTAGCAATTAATTCTTCTTTTAATTTCAGATAGTTTTCGATAATGCCGTTATGTACAACAACAAATCTGCCGCTAGCATCACAATGGGGATGAGAATTGCGGTCAGACGGACGGCCATGGGTTGCCCAACGAGTATGACCGATACCAACATTACCTACAGGCATACGACCTTCTAATTTTTGACGCAGAGCGTCCAAACGGCCTACACATTTTTCAACGCGGATCTTGCCATTTTCTAAAACTGCAATACCGGCAGAATCGTAACCACGATACTCCAGTTTGCTCATACCGTCCAGCAAAAACGGAGCAGCTTGATTACTGCCGATATAACCTACGATACCACACATATTAGTATCCTCCTTATAACTTCTCGGACCTAGCCAAGTTAATATTTTGTCTTTCTGCTACAAGAATTTTCCCTCCGACGTTACCGTCGGGCTTTGTATCCTGCTTACGGCTTGCAGCTCACCGTGAGGCATCCGCTGACTGCTCGACAACCTCATTCCTCGTCCACCGTAAATACGGTACTTGCGCTATAGTACGTTTCTGCAAATAAGCATACAATGAGCCGCGCAGGCCGACCAGCCCCCGCGGCACATCTAGTAACTGTACCCATTTTACATGATTATTACAAAATGGTCAAGAAAGCAGTGTGAATAATTGTTGAAAAAGGATAGTCAAAAAACAGCCAGAATGCGAAATATGCCTGCTTTTAAGCTAAAGCAGACATATCCAAAATATTTTTATCTAGTTTATAAAATTTACAAATTTATGCTAATTCAGCAACAACAACATCAGCAATCGCGTTAGCAATTTGTTCCAGACGATCCTGTTTCGGACCTTCAGCCATAATACGAATCAAAGGCTCGGTGCCGGAGGCACGTACCAAAATTTGGCCGTTATCGCCTAATTCCTCTTGATATTTTTTAATAACATCTTGGATAGCAGCTTTTTCTTCCCAACCGTTTTTGTTTTTAACACGTACGTTAACCAGAACCTGTGGGAATTTAGTCATTACAGCACCCAGCTCGGACAAGGATTTATTGTTTTTAACCATTGCACACAGCAGTTGTACAGCAGTTAAAATACCATCACCTGTTTTAGCAAACTCAGAGAAAATAATATGACCGGATTGTTCACCACCGATGGAATAGTTATGTTTCAACATTTCTTCTAAAACATAACGGTCACCAACAGAAGTTTTAGCAGTCTGACCTCCATGTGCCTTCATAGCTTGATGCAAACCTACATTACTCATAACAGTAGTAACCAGCATATTATCATGCAGTTTATTGCGTTTCATCAGCTCCAAAGCACAAATCAGCATGATTTGGTCACCATCCAATGCCTCGCCGTTTTCGTCAACAGCCAAACAACGGTCAGCATCGCCGTCATTAGCAATACCGACGTTCGCACCTACTTCAACAACCTTTTTCTGCAATGCTTCCAAATGAGTGGAACCGCAACCATTGTTAATATTAGTACCGTTAGGCTTATTAAAAATAGTAACAACTTCAGCACCTAAGCCACGCAAAATTACCGGAGCAATCTTGCTATTTGCACCGTTGGAGCAGTCCATAACGATTTTCAAGCCTTTTAAATCTGCATAAGCAGTGTTCATAATATGCTTGATATACATTTCAGACAAATTGTCTTCGTAAACAATACGACCTACACTACTACCGCTGGCAGCCTGAGTGTAATCAATAGGAGTTGCTACGATATCAGCAATTTCGTCTTCTACTGCATCGGGTAGTTTGTGACCGGTTTGAGAGAAGAATTTGATACCATTATCTTCAAAAGGATTGTGAGATGCAGAAATAACTACACCTGCATTGGCTTTTACCTCACTGGTCAGGAAGGATACAGCCGGAGTCGGCATTACACCCAACAGATGTGCGTTACCGCCTGCACTGCAGATACCTGCTGCCAAAGCAGCTTCCAGCATTTGACCACTACGACGAGTATCACGGCCGATAATAATTTTGGGGCAGGAAACTTCGCGGCCAAAATATTTTGCAGCTGCATAACCTAATTTAAAAGCCAACTCCGGGGTCAGCTCAACATTAGCCACACCACGGACACCATCAGTACCAAATAAACGTGCCATTCTCAAAAAACCTCCTAAACTTTCTCGATTGTATAAATTCGCCAACCGAGTAAAAGCTCTAAATAATAATATTATATTATATCATATTAATATGAAATTTCCCTGTATATAATTTGCTAAATAGAATTAATTAACTCTCACAAATTATTTTATCGGTGCAAAACGGGACATAATTGCTCTGGCTACATGCCAGCCATCCAAGGCTGCACTCATAATTCCACCAGCATAACCTGCACCCTCACCGCAGGGATACAATAAATCATGACTTACCGAAACATAGCTCTGACGCTCACGTTCAATACGTACAGGTGCAGAGGTACGTGTTTCTACACCTGTCAGCAAAGCACCGCCATCATCATACCCGGTCAATTTTCTACCGAAGCTTTGAATACCAAGACGCAATGTATCAGTTACATATCGTGGCAACACCTTATCTAAATCACAGGCTGTAATACCAGGTCTATAAGAAGCATTGACCATTGTTTTTAGCAACGGTTCAGTTTGTGCTAAGAAACTAGCTACATTTTGTGCAGGAGCATAATAATTTTTGCCACCATAAGCAAAAGCTAATCTTTCGTATTTACGTTGGAATTCTACGCCTGCTAAAGGATCATTACCAAAATCATCAGGGGAAACATTAACGACTAGAGCACTATTAGCAATACCGCTATCACGTTTGAACATACTCATACCGTTAACAACCACGCCGCCCTCCTCTGAAGCCGCCGCTACTACCTGCCCACCGGGACACATACAGAAAGAATAAGCAGTGCGTGCTTTATCAGGAGTATGATAAACAAGAGCATAGTCGGCAGCACCTAAAAGATGATTACCGGCAAAAGCACCATATTGAGCCTTATCAATCAATTCTTGCGGATGCTCGATACGCACACCAATAGCAAATGGCTTAGCACTAACTGCTACACCATGGCTATGCAGCATAGCATAAGTATCGCGTGCACTATGACCACAGGCCAATACTACCGCACCAGCCGCAATACGTTCACCGTTGTCTAAAATTACGCCGCACACAGTATTATTTTTGATAATTAAATCCGCTACCTTCGCCTCATAACGGATAGCTCCGCCAAGCTCGCAGATACGTTTGCTCAAGCCTGTAACCATTGCCCGTAACTTATCCGTACCTACATGGGGTTTATGCTCATATAAAATATTCTCCGGAGCACCTGCATCGACGAACATCTGCAAAATATCCGCCATGATCGGATTATTTACACGCGTAGTCAGTTTACCATCAGAAAAAGTACCTGCACCGCCCTCGCCAAACTGTACATTGGACGCAGGGTCAAAAACACCTGTCTGCCAAAAACTTTTGACGTCCACAACTCTTTGTGCTACAGGTTTACCACGCTCTAAAAGCAAGGGTCTATAACCATATTCTGCCAATTGTAAAGCAACTAATAAGCCTGCAGGACCCGCACCGATAACCACCGGCGGAGCAGCCATAGGCAGAGTACCTAATACAGGTGCCTCTGTCTGCTGCTTAACGAATCTTGTCACATCACGCTCGGCCAAAAGACGTTTTTCCAGACGTGCCGGCACATCAATATCAGCTAAAACATGATAATTTAAGCAAATCTCATTTTTTTTGCGTGCATCAACTGCTTTACGAACAATCTGTACTCCCTGCAAAGCACTCTTACTGAGCCCCAACTTTTTGCAGACAGCCTTTTCCAAAGTCGTTTCATGTAGCAGGCTGATACGTACATTATTTATTTTTATTCTCATTTTCTGCCTTTCCTACGGAAATTCTAATCTGGACGCTACGCATTTCCGGAATAACCTTCTCAGGAATATCCAGCTCAGCGGCAACCTCACTGCTACCGATAAAATGAGTTACATCCACCGGTTTAGTCTTAATGGATTTCAGCTCCTTTAGCACAGACGGAGGCGCAGTAATACGGATTTCCTTCGGCAGAACCTCTGTCTTGCTGACTACTGCATCCTTAGGAAGCTCGCCACTCATTACCAACTCTACAGGCACATTAGTGGACAGCATCTGGCTGACCATAATCGCCTTAACAGTAACCTTTTCAGGAATAATCTTCATGTTCGGAATATCATAGCCGTCGTCGCTGACAGCCACAAGCTCGCTGTCCGTCACAAATTCACCGGTATAGTTAGTAACATCAATAGGAGCTACAACCTTATTCACACGCTTGATACGATGTGTTGCACCACGCAATGTTACCTCCGGCGGATTAATGACACTAGTACCGATGGTCATATCACTGGATACAGCGCCTACTACACGAGTTACCACAGGCACTTTCTTCTCGCTGACGGTATCTACATAAATAGAAACCTCACGCGGTGTAACAGAAACGATTTCACCATGACTGATGCTGACCTTAACAGGTACATTCTGCTGTCCTTCAGTAATATTCTTCAAGTCAATAATCGCCTTGATGCTGTTTTCGGCGTTGGCCATGACATTAGTGCGGTTACCGCGTACCTTGACAATAACCTTTTCCGGAGCATTAAAGACCATCATATTCTCAGACAGATTAATCTGCTGCAAAGGAATTTCTACATTATGTTCAACAATCGGATTCTGGTCAGTCATAACATAAACCCACAGACCGCAGGCTATAAGCAGGCTGATGATACGTGCCAGCAGATTCTCCCTGCGTATCAGATTCTGTAAAAACCTCATTTTTTATCACCGCCTAAAAAGCTCTTCATTTTGTCCATAAAAGAAGTCTTGTCCGTCATATTAGGACGGAAAATGGAGTTACGCAGGATTTCTTTGACATCATCCACAGTCAGATAACGCATCAGCTCGCCATTGCGGGCAATGGATACAGCACCTGTTTCTTCGCTGACTACCAGTACAATAGCATCGGACTGCTCGGATAAGCCGATAGCAGCACGGTGACGAGTACCAAGCTCCTGACTAAGATTGCGGTTCTCAGTCAACGGCAGTAAACAGCAGGCAGCAATAATACGTTTACCACGGATAATTACTGCACCATCATGCAAAGGTGTATCCTTAACAAAGATGTTCTGAATCAGACCGCTGCTGACAATACCGTCTACAGCCACACCTGTTTCAATACGATCCTCCAGGCCGGTGGAACGTTCAAAGACCATCAAAGCACCGACCTTATTCTTACTCATAATCTTCGTCGCATGGGCAACGGAATCCAGCATATCCTCAAACTCTTGCTCATCCAGCTCGCTGGTCTTATGGAACAGCTTGCCGCGGCCGATCTGCTCTAAGGCACGACGCAGCTCCGGCTGAAAGACAACAGGCAGAGCTACCAGAATAACCGTCATGCTCTTTTCCAGTAACCAGCTGATTACGTGCAGATTGAGATAACGACAGATAACCATGAACACCAACAGCACCAAAAGGCCTTTCGCCAAAGTAGCCGCACGGGTATTCTTCATCATTAAATGCAGACGATAAAGGAAATAAGCGACAACGACAATATCCAAAATATCTAAGACTGTTGCCGCCGCCAGCAAACCTTGAAGTTGAACCATCAATTAAATCACCAACTTTTCAACGCAGCCCCTAGGCTTAATCCATTTTCAAGATAGCCATAAATGCTTCTTGCGGTAATTCTACGCTACCTACTTGCTTCATACGCTTCTTACCTTCTTTTTGTTTCTCCAGCAGCTTACGTTTACGGCTGATATCGCCGCCATAGCATTTTGCCAGAACGTCCTTACGCATTGCACGTACATTTTCGCGGGCAATAATCTTATTACCGATAGCTGCCTGTACAGGGATTTCAAACATCTGACGCGGAATCAGGCTACGCAGTTTTTCTACCAGCTGACGACCGCGTACAGTAGCAAATTCCTTATGTACGATAGCACTCAGAGCGTCGACAGGCTCGCCATTCAACAGAATATCCACCTTCACCAGATCAGAATAACGATAACCGCACAGCTCATAGTCAAGGGAAGCATAACCACGAGTAGCAGATTTCAATCTATCGAAATAATCATAAATAATTTCACTCAAGGGCAGAGCATAATGAATCATGACACGAGTATCATCAAGATAAGTCATATTATCATATTCACCACGTTTTTCCTGGCTCAGCTCCATCACGGCTCCGACAAAATCCTTCGGTACGATAATAGTGGCATTAACATAAGGTTCCTCTACATGGTCAATAACAGTCGGATCAGGGAACATGGACGGGTTATCAATCATTTCCACATCACCGTTAGTACGGAACACCTCATAAATTACGTTCGGTGCAGTAGTAATCAGACTCAAATTATACTCACGCTCCAAACGCTCTTTAATAACGTCCATGTGCAGCAGACCTAAGAAGCCGCAACGGAAACCGAAGCCTAAAGCAATAGAGGTTTCAGGCTCGAATACTAAAGAAGCATCGTTCAGCTGCAGCTTTTCTAAAGCATCACGCAGATTGTCATAATCAGAGTTCTCTACCGGATACAAACCGCAATAAACCATCGGAGTAGCCTTGCGGTAGCCGGGCAGAGCCTTATCCGCAGGATTGTCCGCATCAGTAACGGTATCACCTACACGGGCATCCTTAACGTTTTTAATACTAGCTGCGAAGAAGCCTACCTGACCTTCCTCCAGCTCATCAACATTAACCAGACCTGGTTTAAAATAACCGACCTCGGTAACATCAAATTCGGCACCGGTTGCCATCATACGGATTTTCATACCCTTACGCAGACGACCTTCCATAACACGTACATACAGCACAACGCCTTTATACGCGTCAAATTTGGAATCGAATACCAATGCCTTCAGCGGCTTCTCACTGCTACCTGTAGGTGCAGGAATACGTGCTACAATAGCCTCTAAAACGTCCTCGATACCAATACCTGTTTTCGCACTGCATAAAACAGCATCGCTGGCATCAATACCGATAACATCCTCAATTTCGTGCTTTACATGTTCAGGATCTGCACTTGGCAAATCAATTTTATTAACAACCGGAACGATTTCCAAATCGTTATCCAGTGCCAGATATACGTTAGCCAATGTCTGTGCTTCAATACCTTGAGTAGCGTCGATAACTAAAAGTGCGCCCTCGCAAGCTGCCAAAGCACGGGAAACCTCATAGGTAAAATCGACGTGACCGGGAGTATCGATAAAGTTCAGCATATATTCCTCACCATTGCGGGCCTTATAAATGCTGCGTACAGCCTGCGCCTTAATGGTAATACCACGCTCACGCTCCAAATCCATAGAATCGAGAATCTGTGCTTCCATTTCGCGTTTGCTCAGAGTTCCTGTATATTCAATCAGTCTGTCTGCAAGAGTGGATTTACCATGATCTATATGGGCAATAATAGAGAAATTACGAATGTGATTTTGGTCAATCATAGATAATTTGTTAACTCCTTTAGTGTAATAATTTATCAGTACTAATTATTATACCATTGACGGGCAAATACTGTAAATATGCAGGGAATAGAAGAAATCCGCTTGTTAAAGCAAATTCAAGAAATATTTTTGTAAAATACTTGCACAAAACTCGCTAACGTGTTAGAATATTGCAGTACAAGAATATTCAGGAGGTGAAATTCGTTGCCGAACATTAAATCTTCCATCCGCAGTGTAAAAACCGACGCAGAACGTCGTGCGAAAAACGCTCCGGTTAAAGCAGCTCTCCGTAATGCTTCCCGTAAAGTTGTTGCTCTGTCTGAAACCGCAGCTAAAGAAGACGCTCAAGCTACCTTGGCTGTTGCTACCGGTTTGCTCGATAAAGCAGCTCGCAAAGGCATTATCCATAAAAATGCTGCAGCTCGCAAAAAATCCAGACTTGCAAAAAAAGTTAACGCTATGGCTTAATTTTTAACAAGACTGACCTGCTCTTCGGAGCAGGTTTTTTTGTTTTTACGTAACTTTTACTCATAAATTAAGCACACTATGTTCTTTTAGTGCAGTAAGTAAATATAGCAGCTAACAATCAGTCTCTCACCTACCGACCGTTCTGATAGGGCTGATTTTTTCTGTCCGCTTGATTTTCACACTCCTAAGCACACACTTAGAAGCTTAAGCTTGTTCATGTTTTACAGTGTATAATTATCTCTCTGCTGCCCATGGCAACAAATGGAGTTCACTCTTATTTTGCCTCTCACTATAACAATCTCCAAAAAGGTAGCCAATGCACTAGTCAACAAATTTTAGACACAAATCATAAAAAAATATACAACAAAAAATTATCTGTTAGTCAGATATCCGTTCGTAATGCAACT
>UQWU01000054.1 GCA_900544885.1 uncultured Phascolarctobacterium sp.
ATCTTGAGTATAGTCCATTGTGATTGCCTCCTTGTAAGTTTTGTGTAGTAGCTTAATTTTAACATGAAGAGGTCACAATGGACTATTTTTATTCTGTTTTCAAGGTGTGCAATTTCATTTTACAATGAACCATTAATAAAAATAAATAATTTTTGCTTTTTCTTTGATTTGCACTTTTTTTATCGACGCGATATAATTAATAATGAAATAAAGTTTTTATTTTTAAATTTTTACTAGATTAGTGTTAGGAGACGATATTTAATGTCCGAAGTTAGAGTAAGATTTGCTCCCAGTCCTACTGGTTATTTACATATCGGCGGTGCTCGTACCGCATTATTCAACTGGCTTTTTGCTCATAAAATGGGCGGTAAACTGATTCTGCGTATTGAGGATACCGATACAGAACGTTTGAAAGAGGATTCTGTAAGCCAGATTCTGACTAGCTTGAAATGGCTCGGCATTAATTGGGATGAAGGTCCGGAAGTAGGTGGCGATTGCGGTCCTTATTATCAATCTGAACGTCTGGATATTTACAAAAAATATGCAGAACAATTATTGGCTGAGGGTAAAGCATATTACTGCTTCTGCACTCCTGCAGATCTGGAAGCACAGCGTGAAAAACAACGTGCTGCTAAACAGCCCTTCCGCTATGCTCGTACCTGCCGCGATTTGAGCAAGGAAGAGGTAGAAAAGAGAATTGCTGCCGGCGAATCTTATTCTGTACGTGTAAAAATTCCTCTGGAGGGAACTATTACCGTGCATGATTTAATTCACGGTGATGTTACTTTTAATATGGATCAGTTTGATGATTTTGTTATCGTGAAATCTAATGGTATGCCTACTTATAACTTTGCTGTTGTTGTTGACGACCATTTGATGGGTATGACTCATGTTCTGCGTGCTGAGGAACATTTGTCCAACACTCCGAAACAGTTGTTGATTTATGAAGCATTGGGCTGGGAGCCGCCTAAATTTGGTCATATGCCAATGATTTTAGCTCCTGATCGTTCTAAGCTGAGTAAACGTCATGGTGCAACATCTGTTGAAGAATTCCGTAGTCAAGGTTACTTGGCAGAAGCAATCGTTAACTATTTAACTTTGCTTGGTTGGGGTCCCGGCGATGAACGCGAATTATTCACTTTAAATGAAACTGTAGATTTATTTGAATTAGAACAAATGTCTAAGAAAGCAGCTATTTATGATACTAAAAAGCTGACTTGGATGAATGGTCAATATTTGAGTGAGCTGCCGTTGGAAAAAATCTTGCCGGAAGCTAAAGCCTTCTTTATTAAAGACGGTTTGGTTACCGAGGATTGGTTTACCGCTCACGAAGAATACTTTGCTAAATTAGTGGACGTAGTTCGTGTACGTGTAAAAACTCTGCAAGAGGTGGCTGATGCATCTACTTATTTCTTTAAGGACATTACTGAGTATGATGCTAAAGGTGTAGCTAAGCATTTTAAACCGGAAAGCGTAGCTATTCTGGAGCAATGCATTGCAGCTATTGAGGCTGATGATGTTTATGATTTAGCTACTACTGAAGCTGCTTATAATAAAATTGCTGCCGATAATGATTTGTCCTTAGGTAAGGTTATCCATCCGACACGTCTGGCGTTGACCGGTCGCACTGTATCTCCTGGTATGTTTGATGTTATGGTGCTTTTAGGTAAAGAAAAAACTTTGAACCGTCTGCATAAAGCAGTGGAATATATTAAAAGTTTGTGATTGATTAAGAAAGGTTTCTGGGGAAGGGGACTTTCACTGGAGGAGGAAAATACCTATGAAAATGAAAATCCTTTTAACAACTTTATTCTGTGTGGCTTTGAGCCTGCCTGTTTTCGCTGATCAACGTACTACCGTTTTAACTGAAGATGTTACTTTAGGTAAGGTGACGGCACAATTACCCTATATCGACGGTAGCAATATTCCTGCAATGGAAAAACAAGCCAATGCCATTGTCCGTACTACTGCGGAAAAATTAGCACAGCAAGTAGGTGGCGGTACTGTTACTTATAAAGTAATGCTGAATCGTCCTAGTATTGTAGGTTTGTTACTGGAGGCTAAAAACGGCGGTAAAACTGCTTATGCTGGCTTAAATTTAGATTTAACTAGTGGCAGCGAGTTCGACGTTACAGAATTTTTTGTCGATAATGCTGAAGTAAAAAGTGCTTTAGGTGATTATAAAAATATTCTTTTTGGTGAAGAAGGATTTTATATTCGTAGCAGCATCGGCGCAAACTATGATAAATTTGTACCTTATGGCAAATTATTACCCTTTATGCGTATTGGTGAAGCAGGACGTTTGATGCAAGTTGCTAAGCTTACTGAAGCAGCCGAAGGTAAAACTTTAGTGTTGGAAAAAGGCGGCTTAATTGCTTTAAAATTAGATGGTAATCCTTCTACTGGTTACAGCTGGCAGATGTCCTGTCCTTCTAGTGCTGTAAGCACTGTGGGACGTTCTTTCACAATTATTAATGAAGAGAAAGAACGTGTAGGAACACCTGGCGTAGAATTGATTTTCCTTGCAGCCCAGACTCCTGGAACATATGATATAAAAATGGAATATAAACGTACTTGGGAAAAAATCAGCTTGAAAAATTTCAGTTTTAAAGTAATAGTGAAGTAATTTTAAGTGATTTTTTCAAATTACGTAGGAGAAGGTTATGGAAAAACAATCTGTTTCTGTAAAAATTTATAATGAAAGCTATGTGTTACGCACCTCAGCTCCGCAGGAACAGGTTCTGCAGGTTGCCCATGAGGTGGATAGACGCATGAATGAGCTAGCAGAAAAGAAGAACATCCAAGGCACAGGTAAAGTTGCTGTCTGGACGGCTTTAGATTTGGCGGCGGAGCTGTTTGAATTACAACAGCGTTATGACCGTCTGTTAGCGGCAATTCGTGAAAGGTAATTAATAAATGATGAAAAATACAAAAATTGAGCTTTTGGCACCTGCCGGAAGCTGGGAAGCTTTAGAGGCGGCTGTCAATGCCGGTGCCGATGCTGTGTATATGGGCGGTAAGGCTTTTGGTGCCCGTGCCTATGCCAGCAATTTTGATAAAGAGGAAATGGCCAAGGCTGTTTACTTTGCCCATATGCATCATGTACGCTTGTATATCACTGTTAATACTTTAGTAGATGATAGTGAGCTGGAAGAGCTGGCAGAGTATCTGCTGTTTTTAAATAATGTTGGTGTTGACGGTATTATCGTACAGGATTTGGGCGTTATCCGTGTGGCACAGAAGATTGTGCCGGAGCTGCCCCTTCATGCCAGCACCCAGATGACCATTACTAATAGCCGTGGTGTTGATTTTGCTAAGGGTATTGGTATTGAACGCAGCGTTTTGGCTCGTGAATTAAGCTTAAAGGAAATCGAGGCTGCTTGCAGCCGTGGCTGTGAGATTGAAACCTTTATTCATGGTGCATTATGTGTGTGCTATTCCGGTCAATGCCTGATGAGCAGCTTAATCGGTGGCCGCAGTGGCAACAGAGGCCGTTGTGCACAGCCATGCCGATTACCGTATAAATTATTAAATAGCCGTGGTGAAGATATGCTTCATGGCAAGGATGCAGGTCAATATCTGTTAAGCCCGAAGGATATGAATACTTTAGGTATTTTACCGCAGCTTATTGACGCCGGCGTGGTGTCATATAAAATTGAAGGTCGTATGAAGCGTCCGGAATATGTAGCTATTGTTGTAGATGCTTATCGTCGTGCTATTGATAGCTATCTGGCAGACGATTATCAGGTGCCGGAGCAGGATTTTGCTAATATCGAGCAAATCTTTAACCGTGATTTCACTACTGCGTATTTAACTAATCGTCCGGGACGGGAGATGATGAGTGACCGCCGTCCGAACAACCGTGGTGTACTTATCGGCCGTGTTACTAAATTGGATAAGCAGAAGAATAAAGCAATGATTAAGCTGGATAAGGAGCTGCATGTCGGTGACGGCTTAGAGTTCTGGGTAAGCGTTGGCGGACGTGTCGGTACTACTGTTACCGAAATGCTGTTGAATGGTCAACCTGTAACCAGTGCTCAGCCCGGTCAGCAGGTAACAATTGATATTCCTAACGGTGTACGCTTTAATGATCGTGTTTTCCGTACTTTGGATAGCCGTCTAATGAGTTATGCACAGCAATTTTATGGCCCGGATGCTAAGAAACGCATTCCTGTAGATGCTGTTGTTACTGCCCGTTTAGGACAGCCCATGACTGTTACTCTTACTGATGATGAGGGCAATGTTGGTTATGGTGAAACAGATTTCATTACGGAGGAAGCACGTAAGCGTGCTTTAGATGATGCAGGTGTACGTAAGCAAATGGATCGTCTTGGTACTACCGAATATTTCCTCAATAGTTTAGTTTTTGAACATGACGAAAATGTTATGGTGCCTATGAGCGAAATGAATGAAGCAAGACGCATGGCCTGTGAAGCTTTAGATGCGGCACGTCTGGAAGCCTTTGCTCCTGCACGTAAGGCAGTGCATAAATATGATACTAAGCTTTCTCTGCCCATGCATAAGGTGCGTCATAATACCAGCGAGCTGACTGTGCATTGCGATAGCGTCGGTAAGGTCAACGCAGCTCTGCAGGCAGGTGCTGAACGCATCATCTTCGGCGGCGACTGCTTCAATCATCAGCTGCCGACTAATGATGATTATGCCAAAGCAGTGGAGCTGTGCCGTAAAGCAGGACGTAAAATCGCCTTTGCTACTCCGCGTATTATAAAAGAAGCACAGTTAAACTATTTTGATAAATTGTTAGTACTTTGGGATAATTTAGAGCCTGATTTTGTTTATATCAATAATAACGGCTTGTGGCCTTTAGCAAAAAAATATGCTCACTTGCATTTGGTTGCCGATATGTCCTTAAATATTTTCAACAACCAAACACTGCAATTCTGGCAGGAACAAGGTGCTGTAGAAGCTGTATTGAGTGCTGAAATGACTATGGCTCAGGTTGAGCATTTGGCTGCTGTGAGTCCTGTACCTTTGGAATGCATGATTCAAGGACGTATTGAAATGATGGTCAGTGAATACTGCGTCGGTGGCAGTTTCTTAGGTGACCTGCATAAGGGAGCTTGCAAATTCAATTGCAAGGAACCGTTATTCTTGGGCGACAGAAAGGATGCAAAATTCCCTGTAGCTACTGATCAGTTCTGCCGTATGCATATTTTGAACGCTCATGAGCTGTCCATGTTAGCTAATGTCCAACAATTACAGGAGGCAGGCATTACTTCTTTGCGTATTGATGGACGTGACTATGACGAAGCTCGTTTGGGCGAGCTCATTTCCATGTACCGTCAAGTATTAGGTGGTGCTGTGGAAAATCCCGAAAATTTACCGGGCACTACTCGCGGTCACTATTTCCGTGGCGTAATGTAATTTTGTAACGATTAATGCAAAGTACTTGCTTACTTTCTTGTGTAGATGTCGACTTTTTGGCGTGCTGCAAAGTACGCAGACACGCCGAATAAGTACGTTTTTAAGGAGAGTAAGCTTGAAACGGAGCGAGATGAGATGTGTGGCACAATAGCGATTAATATGTCGAGAGGTATACAACACTGTCAACGTCAGTTAATCGAGATGTGCACACGGACTCAAAAGTGCGTCAAGTTTCTTTTTGTGTTATAATCTGCCTAGTGCTTTTAGAGGTAATAGGTAGATGGGGGAATGATTGTGAAGAAAATTAGAGTACCGGATATTTTTGCATTGATTTGTTTTGCTTTGGCTGTTTATTATCTTGATTTTACGCAAGATATTTATAAAACTGCTATGGTAGGAATAATCATCGTGCTGTGGGCAGTGCGTATTTGGCGTCGTTAAGGATGACTTTGTTCATAATTTGTAAATCTTTGTAAAACGATAAATATTTCCTTGACAAGGGACGTAGTTTTTAGTAAACTCAAAATATAAAAGGGAGTAGCTGGCACGCTAACGAGCGTGTTTACACTGTCGTCAATACGGTTGCGGAAAGCAATCCGGCTTTGTAAGTAAGTAGCGAGACTTTGTTGTAAATTTATTTTTTGCAGCAAAAGTCTCGTTTTTTTATTTTGCTGCAGTGGAAGGAGAAGTTTATGGAAATTTTATTGCAATTTATTTTACTGGCTTTAGGATTTGTCTTGTTGGCAAAGGGTGCCGACTGGTTTGTGGAGGGTGCCGCAGGTATTGCTACTAAGTTCGGTATTCCACAGTTAGTTATCGGTCTGACCATTGTAGCGATGGGTACTAGTGCCCCGGAAGCTGCTGTAAGTATTGCGGCGGCATTGAAGGGCAATGCGGATATTACTATCGGTAATATTGTAGGCAGTAATATTTTGAACATCCTGATTATTTTAGGTATGGCAGCGGCAATTACTCCTTTGGCCGTAGCACGTTCTACTGTAAAAATTGAGATGCCGTTCATGATTGCTATTACCGGTTTACTGTTCTTCCAAGGCTTGGATGGCAGTATCAGCTTTGGGGATGGTGTGTTATTAATTGTAGCTTTTGCTGCTTATTTATTCTATTTGTATAAAATGGCGATGAAAAACAAGGTTGATGATGATTTGCAGGAATATGGTTACCCGATGGGTAAATGTTTGCTGTGGACTGTTATTGGTTTAGGCTTTATTATTGCCGGCTCCAATGTGACTGTTACTGCAGCAACTGCTATTGCTGCGTATGTAGGCTTGAGTGAACGTATCATCGGCTTGACTATCGTGGCTCTTGGTACCAGTCTGCCCGAATTATTTACCTCTGTGGCTGCTGCTCGTAAAGGTAATGCAGATATTGCTATTGGTAATATCGTGGGCAGTAATATCTTCAACATTTTATTCGTTGTAGGTTTATCTGCTTTAATTGTCGATATTCCCTTTGCTAAGGCTTTCCATTTCGATAGCTATGTAGCAATTGCTTCTGCTGTGCTGCTGTGGTTGTTCGTAGCACGCAAAAACCAGTTAGCACGTTGGTCCGGCGGTGTGCTGCTCTGCGGTTACGCTGCTTATTTATGGTATATCATTTAATAATGTAAGGAAGTAAGAATATGAAGATTATCATTTCTCCTGCGAAACAAATGCAGGTGGATACGGAAATGCCGTATGGTAGGCTACCATATTTTTTGCCACAGACAAAAATTTTGTTATCACGTTTACAACAGATGTCCTTAGAAGAACTGCAAAAGCTATGGCAGTGTAATGCTAAGCTAGCAGAGCAGAATTTTCAGCGGATACGTGATATGCAGCTTGAGCAACAGCTGACGCCGGCGGTTTTAGCATACGTCGGTCTGCAATATACCCATATGGGGCCGAGGGTGTTAGAAGCGGATGCATGGCAGTATTTAAGCGATAATCTGTGCATTTTATCCGGCTTTTATGGTGTGCTGCGTGCTGATGACGGGATAACACCATATCGTCTAGAGATGCAGGCTAAGCTGGCTATAGACGGTTATAAAAATCTCTATGCTTTTTGGGGTAGAAATCTGTATGATTATTTAGCGGCAGAGGATGATGTAATTCTCAATCTGGCTTCTGTGGAATACAGCAAGGCGATAGAGTCCTTTGTAGATAAGCAGCTGCGTTTTGTTACCTGCGTTTTCGGCTGTGCTGATGGGGCAGGTGGCTATAAGGTGAAAGCGACAGAGGCGAAGATGGCCCGTGGCAGTATGGTGCGCTGGTGTGCCAAGCATAATATCACTACTCCGGAGGCTGTAAAGGACTTTGTTGTTTACGGCTATCGTTATCATCCGGAGCTTTCCGATGAGTTGCATTATATTTTTGTAAAATAAGATACATTATCTTAAAAATTACTTGTTTATTTGCTGATTTTATGTTAAAATACTACGAGTGTAAAAATACACACGCAGGATAATTCATCAGCTGTCTGCGTCAGCCGCGTAGTTATTGATGAAAATGCATCCCTGCGGAGGAAAAAACAGGAGGAAACTAAAAATGGCTATTATCTCTATGAAACAATTACTTGAAGCTGGTGTACACTTTGGTCACCAAACCCGTCGTTGGAACCCTAAAATGGCTCCGTACATCTTCACTGAACGCAATGGTATCTACATCATCGACCTGCAAAAAACTGTAAAAAAAGTTGACGAAGCTTATAACTTCATCCGTGAAGTTGCTGCTGCTGGCGAAAACATTCTGTTCGTTGGTACCAAAAAGCAAGCTCAAGAAGCTATGAAAGACGAAGCTACCCGTTGCAACATGTTCTTCGTAAACGAACGTTGGTTGGGCGGTATGCTGACTAACTTCAAAACCATTCAAACCCGTATTGCTCGTCTGCGCAAACTGGAAGCAATGGAAGCTGACGGCACTTTTGACGTTCTGCCTAAAAAAGAAGTTATCGTTCTGAAACATGAAATGGAAAAACTGACCAAATATTTGGGCGGTATCAAAGATATGAAAAAACTGCCGGGTGCTATGTTCATCGTTGACCCCCGCAAAGAACACATTGCAGTTCTGGAAGCTCACAAACTGAACATTCCTATCGTTGCAACTGTTGACACCAACTGCGATCCTGACGAAATCGATCATGTAATCCCTGCAAACGACGACGCTATCCGTGCTGTAAAACTGTTAACCGCTAAAATGGCTGACGCAGTTCTGGAAGGCCGTCAAGGTATGCAAACTGAAGAAGCTGCTGCTGAAGAAGCTGTTGCTGAAGACGCTGAATAATTTAAATTACTTAGTATTTTGAGGAGGAATAACTGATGGCTCAAATCACTGCTGCATTAGTTAAAGAATTACGCGAACGTACCGGCGCTGGTATGATGGACTGTAAAAAAGCTCTGTCCGCTGTTGAAGGCGACATGGACAAAGCAATCGACTTCCTGCGTGAAAAAGGCTTAGCTGCTGCTGCTAAAAAAGCTGGCCGTATCGCTGCTGAAGGCGTTGTAGGCTCCTTTATTTCCGCTGACGGCAAAATTGGTGCTGTTGTAGAAGTTAACTGCGAAACCGACTTTGTTGCTAAAACTGATAACTTCAAAGCTCTGGTTGAAAAAATCGCTGCTCATATCGTAGCTACTAAACCGGCTGACCTCGAAGCTTTGATGGCTTCCGAACTGGACGGTCAAACTGTAGAAGCTCTGGTAACCGCTAGCGTTGCTAAAATCGGTGAAAAAATCTCCGTTCGTCGTTTCGCTCTGTACGAAGCTCCGGAAGGCGTTGTTGCTGCTTACATCCATGGCGGCGGCAAAATCGGCGTTCTGGTTGAATTCAAAGGCGGTAACGCTGAATTAGGTAAAGACGTAGCTATGCACATCGCTGCTGCTAACCCGGCTTACCTGGATCGTACTCAAGTTCCTGCTGCTGAATTGGAACACGAAAAAGAAGTTCTGTCCGAACAAGCTAAAAACGAAGGCAAACCGGAAAAAATCATTGAAAAAATGGTTCTGGGCCGCATCAATAAATACTACAAAGAAGTATGCCTGATTGACCAAGAATTCGTTAAAGATCCGGACCAATCCGTTGGCAAACTGCTGAAAGCTAACGACGCTGAAGTTTTAGCATTCACTCGTTTCCAACTGGGCGAAGGCATCGAAAAGAAACAAGAAGACTTCGCTGCAGAAGTTATGAGCCAAATCAAAGCGTAAGCATTAGATTTAGCACATACTTAAATCTTAACATTAAGCCTGTATTCTTAGGAATACAGGCTTTTTTGTTGTGCTTAAAAAACTTGTTGCGAAAGATAACCAAATTATTTAAATTTTCTTGGAGGGTTCATTGTAAAATGAAATTGCACACCTTGAAAACAGAATAAAAATAGTCCATTGTGACCTCTTCATGTTAAAATTAAGCTGCTACACAAAACTTACAAGGAGGCAATCACAATGGACTATACTCAAGATACCACAAAACACATAAAAGGTAAACATTTTTCTTACGGTGACCGCAGAGAATTACAAGGGATATTATCCAATAAATCTGTACGTTATTCTCTCCGCCAGTTGGCTAGACATT
>UQWU01000055.1 GCA_900544885.1 uncultured Phascolarctobacterium sp.
ACTATACTTCTGCTAGGATGTCTAAAGAAATTTGCGCAAAACTATTGACAGTACCGTATTTTTACTTATATGTTTCATAAATAAGGCTTTCACTTACTGTTAGGTGAGTTGCGTAGTAATTATAGAAAGTAAAGCTTGTAAGTGGGAGATTTAGTAGTATGAAATGGATTAATCATAATATAGTTACTTTTAGTACTGTCTATATGTTTACTAATGATTTATGTGCGGCCTCCATGTCACTTTTAGGTGCAGTATTTCCTGATTTTGCTGAGGGAAAGCCAACTCAAGGAAGTAGTGCACAGTATTGGCGTTGGCGCAAGCAGCATCGCGGTTTTTCGCATTGGCTGTTTTTTTATGTAGCTTTACTGCTGTTGTTGCTTTGGGCACGTCAACATTATAGTTATTTTTTAGCTCATCCGATGGGAGCGACGTTTTGTCTCTATTTTTTAATAGGCTGTATCCTACATATTTTGGAGGATGCTATTTGCGGCAAAGTACCGTTTTTCAGCTTAAAGAAAAAATATGGCATTAAATGTTTTGAAGTAGGCGGAGTACTGGAATATTTATTTGTTATTGCTTTTGTTGTTTTATGTGTATTGGTAAAATTAAAATTTGTGTAGATGTGTTCGCTAAATATATGGAGGTGCTTTGTGGAGATAAGTTTTCAAAACATGAATGTATTGTTATTAGCGTTTAGTATTATGGCCTTGCTGTTGAAACTATTGCGTTTTTCTCGTTTAATGCGTGCTTTATTGCCTGGTTTAATGATTTTGTTAGTTGGTACTCTATATTATTACGAGCTGGAGCTTTGTCATAATTTTCTAGTTGGTTTAACTATTTCATTATTTTTCTTTGCTATAGTTGTGGTTCTTTCATTAAGAAATAATAGCGCAAATAAGCGTAAACAGCTTTTTTAGGAATTAACGTGGGAATCATCGGTAATTCACTTACCGAGTAGTTCGCTATTGGGATAACGGCGTGCTTAATGTGGTATAAACTTCGAGGAGTATGTCAAAGCATATACTAGAGTTGGTTTTCTGTTGTATAATAAAAACAGTCAAACTTATGAATGAATTTAGATGAAGGAGGATTTTCATGACTAGATTAGTATGTACCCCCTTAGGTAGTAGTGCTAGAGATAGTTTTTGTACTGAACTGGAGCATTTAGACTATGGCGAGGGTGTATTGATTCTGCCCAATGGCTTATTGATGGATGATGTACAGAAAAAAAGCAGGGTACAATGCTTTGGCTTGGATACCTTGGCTAGCAGAATCATTAATCTGAATGGTGATATTAATTTAACCTTGATTAATCGTCGCAGTCAGGAACTGATTGTAGAAGAAATGCTCAAGGATATTTTTGGCGAAGAAAACATGGACTACTTCGGTACATTAGTCAATAAAGTAGGCTTTATTAAAGCTATGACATCCTTGATTGGTCAGCTTTCCCGTAGTGGTGCGACGCAGGAGGAAATCAGTACAGCATTGCGCTATTGGCACGCTGTAGGTGATGCAGAAGCAGATGAAGCCGCAGATGCTAAAACTAGTCATAAAATTCTTAAGGATAAAGAAATATCTTTACTCTATAATTATTACCGAAACTATTTAAAGCAAAAGCAATGGTTTGATTTGGAAGGTAAATATCGTCTGGCTATTGCTAAGCTGCGTAATCATCAAAGCTTTATTCCTTGGAAAAAGGTGTATTTTTCTGATTTTAACGCTTTTGACAGCTTACAACTAGAGGTAATCAAAGCTTTGGCCGAGCGTTGTGAAGTTACTGTAGGCTTATGCTATGAAAAACGTTTTACCGAGCAGGACAATGGTAGAGAAAAATTATTTGCTGTTGTTGAGAAAACCTATACGGAGCTGGAAAAGCTGTGCTTGGCAGAAAACAGTGCGGAAAAAAATATTATTTTTACAGAGCAGAAAATTACAGCAGAGCCTGCTTGCATTCATGTTATAAAAAATCTGGGTCGGAGCTGTGAAGCCATGGTCCAAAGTGATACTGTTAAGGTAGTCTGCTTTGCAGATCAGGAAAGCGAAATGCGTTGGACGCTGACACAGGTCAAAGAAAGATTATTAGCAGGTGTTAATCCACAGGATATTTTTGTAACAGCACGTGATTTGAATAAATTTTCCGGCTTACGTCTGATTGCTGATGAATATGGGATTCCTATTTCCTTGCCTCAGACTAGTAATTTAGCTGTACAGCCTTTAAGTGAATTAATATTTCTACTATTACAGGCCAAGCCTGATAATCATGATGGTGCCGAAGCGTATTTTCGTTTGCTGACAGCAGAGATTAGTCATTTATTATTGAGAAATAACTGGGAAGATGCAGATAAATTACGTAAGGAACGTTATTTTATCAGTCGCAGTGCAGCACAGAATTGTGCTCACGAAAAGGTACCTGCTGAAGATGCTGTACTACTTTTATTAGAAAATTTTATTGAAAAAATACCGCTTCAGGGTGTTTTACAGGATTATGTGGCACTGCTACAGGAGCTGTTGCAGGAGTTGCATTTAGAAGAGCGTTTAGGTACTCTTTATCAGGAGAATACGATAACATTAAATACTTTAGCCGCGGTGCTACGTACCCGTGATGCTTTGTTAAAGGCTTTAGCATCCTTAGTAGAGGATTATGCAAATTGTGGTAGCAATGGTCGTCGTTTTACTTATCGTGAATGGCAGAACTTATTACAGGATACCTTAAGCCAGAGTGCCATTATCATTAAACCTGGGCGACAGGACGGTGTTACTGTAACCGATGTGATTAATGTGCAGGGATTGCATTTTCCGTATATTTATTTAATGGGTGTGCGTGAGGGCGAATTTCCGCAAATTAGCCATGAAAATTGGATTTATAATGATAAGGAGCGTCAGGAGCTGAATGCTTTAGGGGTAGATATGCCGACAACTGCCCAAGGTTACTATGAGGATGCTTTTGCTTTTGCTTCTGTTGTTGCTGCAGCTCGTAAACAGCTGACTATTACTTACTACGCTGATGATGAAAGCGGCGCGAGTCAATATCTTGACTTAATCAGGAGTTTATTTGTAACAGAGGATATGCAGCCTTTGCAGGAAAAGCAGCCTTTAGGTAAGCCGTCTGCTTCGCCAATGGAGCTGGTCAAGGATGCAGGATCCGGATGTGGTGAGGACTTCCTGCGGCAAGTTAATCAAGGTGCTTGGCAGGCGGAGGAAGCGGTTAAGATACGTTTACAGAAGCTCAAGACACCTTTTAATGGTGATTTAAGCGGTAGCGATTTACTGCCGCAAATTGCACGTAGTGTTGGTACTAGCTTTAGTGCAAGTATGCTGAATGGGTATGCTCAATGTCCTTTTAATTTTTTAGGCAGCCGTATTTGGAAGCAGGAGGAATTTGCTGCTATTGATGATTTAGTGCAGCCGCAGGATGAGGGCGAATTTATGCATGAGGTGCTGAAATGCTTTGTAGGTAAGCATTTGCAGAGTAAATTGTGTACTAGTGATTTTAACATCTTAGAGAAAGAATTACTGGCTACTATAGATGAGGTTAATCTACGTTATTTAGAAAATCCTAAACTGGCGAACAGTACTTTATGGCAGGCAGAATTACCGCGGATGACACGTTTGCTGGAGCAATGGCTGCATTTTGAATATGAGGATCAGATAAATTGGGCTGGCTTTACTCCTTGTGCTGTGGAATGGGATTTCAGTTCCCAATACGGTAGACCGTTGCCTTTTACTTTGCCTAGCGGTAAGCGTATTTCCTTCAGAGGACGCATTGACCGTTTAGACAGCAATGGTACGCAGATTTTCGTTACCGACTATAAACGTAGTCGTTCTCCGTCCTTGGAAGATCTGAAAAAAGGCTTAGATTTGCAGATGCCTATTTATCTTTTAGCAGCTGAAGCTTTATATGCTAAGGATGTACAGCCGGTAGGCTCAGCTTATTTTATTTTGAAAAATAATAAACGTGCCAGCAAATTTTTGTTAGCGGATGTGGGCAATAAAGATTTACCCAAGCGGGATATTAAGCTGGAGCAGGATGGAGCGATAATCAACGAAACCTGGCAAAGCTTTAAGGATTTTTGTAGTAAATTACTGGTCGATTATGTGGAAAATATCTATGCCGGTAATTTTCTGGTAGAGCCTAAGGATAAATGTAAGGATAATTGTCCGATGAAGAATATCTGTCGTATTAAGGAATTAAGACAAATGCAGTGGAAGGAGAAACAAAATGAATAATTTTACTGATGAGCAGAAAAAAGTTATCACTACTATTGACCGTAATGTTTCTGTTTCCGCAGGTGCTGGTAGCGGTAAGACACGTGTACTGGTAAAGCGTTTTGTCTATATTTTAGAGCAGAATATGACGGAAAATGAAAAATATGCTTATCAACAACAATTACGCCGAGAGGATAATACTCTGTTAGAGGATAATGCCGGTGCTGCTATACAGCAGAAATTAGCAAATTTTGCACAGGTAGAGGCCGCTAAATATCATCCTTTAGTTAATGCAGCCGATATTGTGGCGATTACCTTTACCCGTAAAGCGGCAGGGGAAATGCGTCAGCGTGCCCGCGAAGAAATTTTAGAAAAAATTGCTTTAGCAGAAAAACTGCAACAGGGAGCGAGCGTTGAGGATGAAGAATTTTCTACAAAGCATTCTGTAAGCTTTTGGCGTGAGCAGCTACGTTCGCTAGAGCGGATGCAGATTAGTACGATTCACAGTTTGTGCAGCCGTATTTTAAAGGAGCATCCTGTAGAGGTACAATTAGACCCTAATTTTAAGGTTGCTGAAGATTTTGAGGGTACGGAATTTTTACAAAACTGCTTGCAAAAATATCTGCGGCAAGCATTAAAAGAAGATAATACTGCTGTACTACAATTGGTGCAGGTTTATGGGTTTAACGGTTTAGTACGTCAAATAGAAAGTTTAAGCGAAAATTTAGCAGATATTGCCGCTGAAAAGGATTTGACTATACCTTATAGACAAAGTGGCAGACATCTCGGAGAATTACGTGAGCAGTTGTGTCTGGCAGTAACTCAATTAATTCAGGATAAAAATAATTTAACCTCTGCTAAAAGTAAAGGACGTCAGCAACTGGATGAATTATCCTCTGCTCAGGAGGAGATTTTGCAGCAATTGGCTGAAGATCCTGTAAATACCACACTTTTAGAAGCTAAAATGGCAGGTATGCGTGCAGCAGGTAAAATTAAAGAGTTGGTTAATGAAATCCGTGATAACATGGGTGCTTTAAAAAATCTGTATATCGATTTAGAGGCAATTCCTTTAGTTGAGCAATGGCAAGTTGTATTGCAAGAGTTTGCAGCTTTTTGTAAGCAGGAAAAACAGGAAAATGATTTTCTGACTTATAATGATTTAGAGCTTTTAGCAGTCAAGCTGTTAAGTGAAAACCCTGCTGTCCGTAGCTATTATCAGCAGAAATATAAATATTTAATGGTCGATGAATTTCAGGATACCAATGAAAAGCAGCGTGAGCTGATTTATCTTTTATGCGGTGATGATAAAGATGTTTTGAGTGGTAAGAAGCTCTTTATCGTCGGTGACCCGAAGCAGTCTATTTATCGCTTCCGTGGTGCTGATGTCAGTGTCTTTGCTCGTGTGCGCCGTGATATTGCCGCTACAGGTGGCAGCCTGCTGACATTGAGTAAAAATTTTCGTAGTGAAAAAAATATTTTAGATTTCTGCAATCAAGCATTTGAGCCTTTGCTAGGTTCTGATACTACACAGGATGTTTATTTTGAAGCTTTGTCTGAGCATAAGCATGCTAGTGATGTTAAGCCGGAGTTTTTACAGGTTCCGTTTGATGAAGAATTAGGATATACTGTACATGAACGTGAAGGACAGATTATTGCACAAAAAATTACGCAGCTGCATCAGAATAATATAGCTTATGGTAAAATTGCTATTTTATTACGTGCTATGACCCATACGGATGAGATTACCGATGCTTTACAGCAGTATAATATTCCCTATAAGGTTATTGACGGTAAAGGCTTTTATGAATTACAGGAAATTATTGACTTATTAAATCTCTTTAATGTTCTGCATAATCGTTATCGTGACTTTGAATTGGCAGGTGTATTGCGTTCACCATATTTTGCTATCGATGATGTTACCTTAACGAAATTATTCCTCTGTAAAAAAGCGTGCCTATGGGATGCGGTTCAGGAGGCTGATTATGCTGCCTTAGGGGAGCAGGGAATGTTGCTGCAACGAGCGGCCGATGTTTTACGTGCTTTACGGATGACGGCTTCCTTAATGGCTTTGCCGGAGTTATTCCAACAAGTATGGGATAAATTAGCTGTACCTTTGAGCTTATCCTTACAGGAACATGGACGCAACAAGCTGGCCAATGCGGAGAAGCTAAGAGTATTGGCACAGCAATACAGTATAAATAATACGCAGCAAGGTACTTTAGGCGGCTGGCTTGATTATGTACAGCGCTTGCGTTTAGCAGAAGCCCGTGAAACGGCAGCCAATCTTCCGTCAGAGGATGTAGTGCAGATTTTAACAATTCATAAATCTAAGGGCTTACAGTTTCCAATAGTTATTTTACCCTATCTGTCTGATAAAAATAATCAGGATACTAATGAATGCCGCTATTTACCTCAAATAGGCTTTGGTATTAAATCCTTGGATGAAAACGGTGTTTTAACAAGCACTGCTGTTTTACAGCAGGTGAAGGATGTTAATAAAGATTTAGATTTACAGGAGCGTTCCCGTATGCTCTATGTAGCCATGACCCGTGCAGAGGAACATTTGATTTTAAGTGGTGTTCTGCCTTCTTCAAGTAAAGAAGAAGAGAAAACCGTACGGGAAATGAGCTGGTTTGCGGCGTTAAAGTCCATATTTAGTAAATATTTCGGTCAAAATACAGACGAAGCACCATTAACTACGCAAAATGAATTTCAAGATAGTATTGTAAAAAATGTTGTAAATAATGATTTGACGGGAGAAGTGCATGAAGCAACATTGTTAATGCAACCGTTGCCTACTTATGCTGCCAATGGCCAATGTTATTTTACAGCTTCAGCTTTACAGACATATCTTTATTGTCAGCGTCGCTATTATTATCAGCAGATTATGCAGTTGCCGGAGCTGGATGCAGTAACCATAGGCGGAGAACAACTTCCTGCATATGTGACCGGCTTGATTGTCCATAAAGCTTTGGAACTATATCGTGGAGGTAATGCAGAGGCTGCCTTCGCTACGGCTGTGAAAGAATTTGCACCGGGTAATCTAGCTTTGCAGGCTCAGGAGCTGTTTAATAATTATATCAATAGTGATTTGTATAAACAGTTACCGCAAAAACGTGAGCGAGAGCTGCATTTTAAGCTAGCAACGGAAAAGGGACTTTTTCTGCAAGGAGTTATTGACTGCTTAGGTTACGAAGAGGATGGCAGTCTGACCATTGTGGACTACAAAACAGGTGCTGTGCCTATGGATAATGAAGTAAAGCTTGGTTATGCTTATCAGCTAGCGTTGTATAAAAAGGCGGCTGAACAGATGTTAGAGCAGACAGTAAACAGTGCCAAGCTACATTTCCTGCAAAATTTAAGCGTCTGGAAGCTTCCTGCGTCAGAGCATGATTATCTAGCAGAAGCCTTGGCGTTATGTGAGGAAATCAGCAGCAAAGGCGACGAAAGTGATTTTTCTTGTTCTACGAATGGCTGTACTTATTGTCCTTATCAATACCTCTGTAAAAAACATTAATAAATAATGAAAAGGTGAATTATGGAATTTTTAGCAAAATTAGATATGTGGGATTATTTAGCAGGCTTACTGCTGCTTTTGTCCATCTGGTTACTGTTAGGTGGTATTAAAAGTCTGAAAAAAGCCAATCCGGATCATGTAGATGAGAAAAAATTAAAAATACGCGCTTACGGCTCTTTTTTAGTTGCTGTTGTTTATTTAGCATGTCGTTATTTCGCCTGATTATTAATAATCAACATCACTGACATAAATAGAAAAAATAAAACCTCGGTTTCAATAAGTACTTAAACAAGTACTGCTCGAACCGAGGTTTTTTTAATGCGTAAAATATTTATTTAGCAGCTGCTTCCTTGATGATTTCGTAGGTCCAGCGAGCGGTGTTATACAAATCTTCTTCCTTTAGATATTCCTGAGTAGTATGGACATTGCTCATACCGGTTGCTAATAAGCCGCAGGGCAGACCATAGCCACATAAATAGTTGCCGTCGCTGCAGCCTCCGGTAACTTTCATTTCTACAGGGAAACCAAGTTTTTCCGCAGCTTTTTGCGCTAACTGGATGCAAGGGTGTTCTTGACTTAACTCAACAGCAGGGCAACCTTCCACAACTTCAAACTCTACTTCGCCGTGGCCTGCTTCTACAGTTTCTTTAATCAGTTTCATAGTAGAATCTTTTAATTCTTCTAATTTTGCTACATTTAAAGAACGCATGTCGATAACGAATTTAGCTTCCGGACAAACAATATTAGTACCTACACCTGCATTAAACATACCGATGTTAAAAGTAGTTTCGTTATCAATACGACCATAAGCAGGCAACTTGCTCATAGCTTCAGCAGCTAACATAATAGCGTTAACACCTTCTTCAGGAGCGATACCTGCGTGAGCAGCTTTACCTTTAACCGTTACATAAATATCATACAATTTAGGTGCAGCATAAGTAATTTCGCCAGGAGCACCGCCGATATCCATGCAGTAGCCATAATCAGCTTTAATAAAGCTTTTATCCAGATGTACAACACCTAAGCAGCCGATTTCTTCGCTGACAGTAAAGAGTAATTGCACATCACCATGAGCAACATTATCCTCTTTTAAAGCACGTACTGCTTCCAACATACCTGCAACACCGACTTTATCGTCACCGCCTAAAGTAGTAGTGCCGTCAGAATAAAGCACACCATCTTTGCGGACAACCTTAGTGCCGGTAGTAGGAGCAACAGAATCCATATGTGCTTCAAATAACAGCTTCGGTGCATCGCTAACAGTACCCTTTATATAAGCCCAGATGTTACCGCAATTGCCTCCTGTTTTTTCGTTAACATTATCCATCTTGTATTCAATACCAAGCTCATCCAGCTTACGCATAATCAGCTCTGCTTCAGCTTTTTCGTCCTTGCTGGGGCAGGGAACACTAACCAATTCGATAAATTCGTTAAGCATTCTATTTTCATTAATCACAAAAATCACCTCTATAAATTATATATGAATATTATAGCATTTATACTAGGGAATAGCAAAAGATATGGTGTGAGGGTAATGGAGGATAAAATTTTAAATTAATTTTACAGCAAAAAGGTTTATTTATTTTCATAATTAAGTTAGTCTAAAAAAATAAATAAGAAAAAAATATTATAATAGTGGCTGCTTTGTGAAATAAATGTTATAATAATGTAAAAACGAGAAATAATTGTGAATTTATTATCAAATATATGTAATAATAAATTTATTCGGGGGGGGACAATAGTAGTCAGCTGCTTTATGGTAAGCTAAAGTTTTAACCTAATGGGCAAGAAGTCGCCACCTCTATAGGTGGTGCGATGAATTGCCC
>UQWU01000056.1 GCA_900544885.1 uncultured Phascolarctobacterium sp.
AAGAAAGATACGGGGGGGTTTGAGGCGATAATGTGGAGCTGCAAGCCAATACAATCGCCACAGTGTTAGCACAGCGCTTAGGTGCATCCTATCGTCAGCTGTACGTGCCTGACAGTGTTAGCGAGGATATTTTGAATAGTATTTTAAAAGAAGATATCGGTGTCCGCGCTGTTGTCGATATTATTAAAAATGCTGACATTTTAGTCCATGGCGTAGGCAGAGCCAATGTTATGGCCCGACACAGAAGATTACCGCCTGATTTAATTGCTCGTCTGGAAGAAGCAGGTGCCGTAGGTGAAGCCTTCGGTCAGTATTGTGCTTTAGACGGCAAACAGGTTTATATGACTAATAATGCCGGCCTGATGTTGCAGGATTTGCAGCATATCGGTACTATTATCGGCATTGCCGGTGGTAAATCTAAAGCGGCGGCAATTTTATCTGTGATCCGCGCATCACGTCAGGATATTTTAGTTACTGACGAGGCAGCAGCCCATGAGATTTTGCAGATGGCCAATGAATCATGTTAAGATGCACAATTGTGCAATTATAAAAGTAGATTTTATTTACAAGTTTGTTCAAAACTAAGGAGGCATTTATTATGACAAAAGTAGGTATTAATGGTTTTGGTCGTATCGGCCGCGAAGTTTTCCGTGTAGCTTTCTCTAATCCTGAAGTTGAAGTTGTAGCAATCAATGATTTAGGTGAATGCTCTACTTTGGCTCATTTATTAAAATATGATTCTATCCATGGCATTTTCGACCATGAAGTAAGCGTTGACGGTGATTGCATCGTTGTTGACGGCAAAAAAATCAAAGTTTTCGCTAACCCTGATCCGGCACAAATTCCTTGGGGTGAAGTTGGCGTAGAAGTTGTTGTTGAATCCACCGGTCGTTTCACCGAAGGTGCTAAAGCTGCTGCTCACTTACAAGCTGGTGCTAAAAAAGTTATCATCTCTGCTCCTGCTAAAGGCGAAGACATCACCATCGTTATGGGTGTTAACCAAGAAAAATATGATCCTGCTAAACACAATATCATTTCTAACGCATCCTGCACCACCAACTGCCTGGCTCCGTTCACCAAAGTATTGATGAACAAATTCGGTATCGAAAGCGGTTTAATGACTACCGTTCACTCCTATACCAATGACCAACGCATTCTGGATCTGCCGCATAAAGACCTGCGTCGTGCTCGTGCAGCTGCTTGCTCCATCATCCCGACCACTACTGGTGCTGCAAAAGCTGTAGCTCTGGTTCTGCCGGAGTTGAAAGGCAAACTGAATGGTTTTGCAATGCGCGTTCCTACTCCGAACGTTTCCATCACCGACTTGACCGTACTCTTAAAAACCGATACCACTGCTGAAGAAATCAATGCTGCTTTGAAAGAAGCTGCTGAAGGCGAATTGAAAGGTATCATGGGCTACAATGAACTGCCGCTGGTATCCCGCGATTACAATGGCTGCCCGCTGAGCTCTATCGTTGACGGTCTGTCCACTATGATGGTTGGTCCTCGTATGGCTAAAGTTGTTAGCTGGTACGATAACGAATGGGGTTATTCTAACCGTGTAGTTGATTTGGTTGCTTACATCGCTAAACAAGGTCTGTAAGATAGGAGATATATCATTGGATAAGAAAACTGTACGTGATTTAGACGTTGCCGGTAAAAAAGTTCTGGTACGTGTAGATTTTAATGTACCTTTTGACGATCAAGGTAATATTTCTGATGACACTCGTATCCGTGCTTCTTTGGAAACCATTAAATATTTGGTGGAACAAAAAGCTGCTGTTATCTTAATGGCACATCTTGGCCGTCCTAAAGGACAAGTAAATCCTAAATTCAGCTTAGCTCCTGTTGCTAAACATTTAGGTGAATTACTGGGACAAAAAATCGTTTTCGTTAATGATTGCATTGGTGCAGAAGCTAAAGCTGCTGCTAAGATGTTGAAGCCCTGTCAAATCATGTTATTAGAAAATTTGCGTTTCCATAAAGAAGAAGAAAAGAACGATATGGAATTTGCTGAGCAATTAGCTTCCTTGGCAGACATGTATGTCAACGACGGCTTTGGCGTTTCCCATCGTGCTCATGCTTCCGTAGAAGGAGTAACTCATTTTCTGCCGGCGGCAGCAGGTTTCCTGCTGGAAAAAGAAATTGCTTATGTCGGCCGTGCCGTAACCGAACCGCTGCATCCTTTTGCTGCAATTATCGGTGGTGCTAAAGTAAGTGATAAAATCGGTGTTATTAACAACCTGTTGGATAAAGTTGATACTTTGCTGATCGGCGGTGGTATGGCTAACACCTTTTTAGCAGCACAAGGCTGTGCAATGGGTAAATCTTTAGTTGAAGAAGATAAGATTGAATTGGCCAAAGAATTGTTGGCAAAGGCTGCTCAAAATAAAGTAAATTTATTACTGCCTACCGATTTGGTGATGGCCGAAGCTTTTGCTCCTGATGCTAAGCATGTAAATGAAGATGTACATCATTTAAATCAAGAATATATGGGTCTGGATATCGGCACTGAAACTGCTAAGGCTTATGCAGAAGCATTGGCTGATGCTAAAATGATTGTCTGGAACGGACCTATGGGCGTTTTTGAAATGGACGCTTTCTGCAAAGGTACTGAAGCTGTTGCTAAAGCAGTAGCTCGTAGCCGTGCTATTAGTATTGTCGGTGGTGGTGACTCTGTTGCTGCTATTGAAAAACTGGGCCTGGCAAAACGCATTTCTCACATTTCTACCGGTGGTGGCGCTTCCCTGGAATACTTGGAAGGCAAGGTTCTGCCGGGTGTTGCTGCACTGGACGACCTGCGTCGTAAAATGATTGCCGGTAACTGGAAAATGCATAAAACTGTTAACGAAGCTGTAGAACTGGCCGAAGATATTGTTATGGAAACTAACGGTACCTTAAATGAAGTAGTAATCTTCCCGCCGTTTACTGCTCTCGAAACTGTTGCAGATGCTATCGATGGTAAACATGTTGGCTATGGTGCTCAAGATTTGCATTGGGAAGACCAAGGTGCTTTCACCGGTGCTGTTTCCGGTGCGATGATTGCTGATATCTGTGCGGAATATGTTATCGTTGGTCATAGCGAACGCCGTACTATTTTCGGCGAAAACGAAAAAATTATCGCTAGCAAGATGATTGCTGCATATCGTAATGGTTTGAAACCGCTGCTGTGTGTCGGCGAAAATCTGGAAGAACGCGAAGCAGGTAAAACTGCTCGTAAAATTAATATGCAGCTCAAGAGTGCACTGCGTGTTGTTGCACCTGAGGATGCTGAAAACCTGGTTGTTGCTTATGAACCCTTATGGGCTATCGGCAGCGGCAAGGCAGCAACTCCTAGTGATGCACAAGAAGTATGCCGCTTAATCCGCGAAAAAATCGGCAAGCTCTTTACTCCTGATGTTGCTCGCAAGGTACGTATTCTGTACGGTGGCAGTGTTAACGAAAACAATGCTGCTTCCTTCAATATCAGCGGTATCGACGGTGTTTTAGTCGGCGGTGCTTCTCTGAAGGCAGATTCCTTTGCTGCTATTGTACGTAGTTTTTAATATGCTGTAAGTGGTGTGCAGTTTCTTCGGAGGCTGCACACTAGCTTGCTTTTACGTTATATTGGGAGGACGCGAAGTCTTAGAATGAAACAACCTGTACTTTTAATGATTTTAGATGGATGGGGACTTGCTCCTGCCGCTGATAATAATGCCGCAGCTGTGGCAAAAACTCCTAATCTGGATAAATATTTTGCCGATTATCCGCATACTACTTTGCAGGCCAGCGGCCGTGAAGTTGGTCTGCCGGCAGGACAGATTGGCAACAGTGAAGTAGGTCATCTGAATATCGGCTCCGGACGTATTGTTTACCAAAGCCTGACCCGTATCAGTAAGGCTATTGAAGATGGTGATTTCTTTACTAATCCTGTATTAGTAAATGTTATGGAAAGCACTAAAAAAGTAGGCAAAGCATTGCACCTTTTAGGTCTTTTATCTGACGGTGGTGTACATAGCCATATCACTCATCTCATTGCTTTATTAGAGATGGCTAAAAAACATGGCTTAGAAAAAGTTTATGTACACGCATTTTTAGATGGACGTGATGTACCGCCGAAAAGTGCTGTACCCTATGTTCAAGAGCTGGAAGCAGCTATGGCAGAAATAGGTGTAGGTGCTATTGCTACTGTCAGCGGTAGATATTATGCTATGGACCGCGATAAACGCTGGGAACGTGTAGAACGTGCTTACCGTACTATCGTGCAAGGTGAAGGTCTACAGGAGAAAAGTGCTGTCAGCGGTATTGAAAAATCCTATGCTGCTGATGTAACCGATGAATTTGTAGTACCCTTTGCTGTGCAAGGTGTGGATGGTCGCGTAAATGCCGGTGACGGGATGATTTTCTTCAATTTCCGTCCTGACCGTGCTCGCGAAATTACCCGTGCGTTGTATGATGAGGAGTTCCCATATTTTGAACGTCCTGCAGCTGCACGCCCTGTAAATTATGCCTGCATGACACAATATGATGCTACAATTACTGCTCCTATCGCTTTCCCGCCGGAAGATATTAAGGATACTTTGGGTGAAGTTTTAGCAAACAAAGGTATGCATCAATTGCGTATTGCTGAAACTGAAAAATATGCTCATGTAACCTTCTTTTTCAATGGCGGCGTAGAAGAGCCAAATAAAAATGAAGAACGTATTTTAATTCCTTCTCCTAAGGTTGCTACTTATGATATGCAGCCGGAAATGAGTGCTGAAAAAGTCACTCAAGCATTGCTGGAGGCTTTAGATAAGGACGAATTTGATGTTATTATCTTAAACTTTGCTAACCCTGATATGGTTGGTCATACAGGTGTGATGCGTGCTGCAGTAGCGGCAATGGAAAAGGTTGATGAATGTGCAGGTCGTGTGGTGGATAAGGTATTGTCCTTAAATGGTACTGTATTCATTACCGCCGACCATGGTAATTTAGAAAAAATGCAGGATGAGAATGGTGCTCCCAATACTGCTCATACTACTAATCCTGTACCGTTTATTTTAATCAGCAAGGAACAGCATAAACTGCACAAAGGTATTTTGGCAGATATTGCTCCGACCATGCTGGAAATCTTACATATTGAGCAGCCTGCCGCTATGACAGGAACAAGCCTGCTTGAGAAATAATTTATGAGGTGATAAGAAATGGCAATGATTACTGAAGTATATGCTCGCGAAATCTTAGACTCCCGCGGCAATCCGACTGTTGAAGTTGAAGTTTGCTTGGAAGACGGTGCTGTTGGCCGTGCTGCAGTTCCCTCCGGCGCATCCACCGGTGTACATGAAGCTGTAGAACTGCGTGATGGTGACAAATCCCGTTATTTAGGCAAAGGTGTTACTAAAGCTGTTGATAATGTAAACGATATTATCGCTGAAGCAATTATCGGCTTGGAAGCTACCCGTCAAACTGAAATCGATGAGCTGCTGATTCGTCTGGACGGTACTCCGAACAAAGGTCGTCTGGGTGCTAACGCTATCTTAGGCGTATCCATGGCTGTAGCTAAAGCTGCTGCTAGCTCCGTTGGTCTGCCTCTGTATATGTATTTAGGCGGTGTTGCTGCTAAAGAACTGCCCGTTCCGATGATGAACATTTTAAATGGTGGTCAACATGCAGATAACAACGTAGACATTCAAGAATTCATGATTATGCCTGTTGGTGCTAAATCCTTCACCGAAGCACTGCGCATGAATGCAGAAATCTATCATAACCTGAAAGCTCTGCTGAAATCTAAAGGTTTGAGCACTGCTCTGGGTGATGAAGGCGGCTTTGCTCCTAACCTGAGCTGCAACTCCGAAGCTATTGAAGTTATTTTGGAAGCTGTAGAAAAAGCAGGCTATAAACCGGGCGAAGATATCGTTATTGCTTTGGACGTAGCAAGCAGCGAATTCTATGAAGACGGAAAATACAATCTGGCTGGCGAAGGCATTGTAAAAACCAGCGAAGAAATGGTTGAATATCTGGCTGAACTGTGCGAAAAATATCCTATCATCTCCATTGAAGATGGTATGGCCGAAGACGATTGGGAAGGCTGGAAAAAACTTACCGCAAAATTGGGCGGCAAAGTACAATTGGTTGGTGATGACTTGTTCGTAACTAACGAAGAACGTTTGGTAGAAGGTATTGAAAAAGGCGTTGCTAACGCTATTTTGATTAAAGTAAACCAAATCGGTACTTTAACCGAAACCTTCAATGCTATTGAAACTGCTAAACGTGCCGGCTATACATGCATCATTTCTCACCGCAGCGGTGAAACCGAGGATACTACCTTGGCTGATATCGCTGTAGCTGTTAATGCAGGCCAAATCAAAACCGGTGCTCCTGCACGTACCGACCGCGTAGCTAAATACAACCAATTACTACGCATTGAAGAAGACCTTGGTAAAGCTGCTAAATATAACGGCAAAAACGTTTTCTATAATCTGAAATAATTTGAAGTACATAATTTGTGCGTAAAATTTACTAAATTATGTTGGCTCTTAGTTGGACGTTGTTCTGACTGGAGCCAACATTTTTTTTATTTAAAGAAAAAAGAAAAAAATATGTTACAGTTTGAAACAAGTTTTTTGTATACATATCTGTAAACTATGGTCTTCTGTTTACAAATTTACTGAAATATATTATAATTAAACTTATATTTTTGCAAAAAGCAACGAAGCGAGTGCTTTGCTCCGCTGCTTTTTTTATGCGTATTAATTTTATGCAACATATTCCGAATAGATTTATATTCCTAGGTTGGGAGGTACCTTAATGACAAGAAAAAGCTTGAAAATAATAATGCTTTTGCTTTTGTTTTGTGCATTTATCAGCGGTTGCGGTAATAATGGACAAAAACAAGACTTGCAGGCAATTAATATAGCACTGCATCAGGACCCGCAAAAATTAGATCCCTATTATGCAGATACTGATGTGGAGAGCCAAGTATTTCAAAGTATTTTTGATAAATTGGTAAATCTTGACAGCCAAGGAAATATCATTCCGGAACTTGCAGAAAGCTGGGAAATCAGTGCTGATGGTAAAATTTATACATTCCATTTACGTAAGGATGTAACCTTCCACGATGGTACAACCTTTAATGCTAAGGCTGTAAAGTTTAATTTAGATCGTTATCAGGAAAAGGATTCAGAACGCTATAACGAATTAAAGGACGTTATTCGCGTAGATATTGTTGATGAATATACTGTGCGCGTAGTTTTACGCAAACCTTTTACACCGTTTCTACATATTTTAACTGATAAAGCAGGTATGATGTGCTCTCCTAGCGCCTTGAATCGTCAGGGTGTAAAGTTTATGAATGCACCTGTAGGTACTGGTCCGTACATCTTTAAAACACGTGTCCGCGGTACTTCTGTTACTTTAATTGCTAATCCGCATTATTGGCGTGCAGGTCAGCCGGCAGCTGATAATCTTACTTACAAGGTATTACCTAACGAAAAAACTGCACTTGTAAATCTGCGTAGTGGCATGATTGACTTTAGTGATAGTTTTCCTGTACGTGAGCTAGCTAATTATGCTAATCATGAAAAAATAACTGCTATTAATAGTCCGGGTATGGCTTATACCGGTTTAGCACTTAATAATATGCACAAATATTTTCATGATTCTAGAGTACGTCAGGCAATGGAATTATTAGTGGATAGGCAGCTTTTAGTAGAAAAAGTTTTAGATAAAGGCGCAACAGCCGGCAGAACACCTTTTTATGTATATTCTGTAGCTTATAATAAAGATATAGATAAGCCTACTCTTGTGGACGTAGCAGCTGCACAACAATTATTGTCTTCTGCGGGTTTTACTGATGGTTTTACGCTGACTTTGGATATTGATACAGCACCTCAATCTTTAGAAATTGCTAAAGAATTGCAAATGATGTTGCAACAAGGAAATATTAAAGTTGTCATTGAAAAACAAGATATTACTGCGTTAACTAGACGTATGGAAAGAGGCGAGTTTCAGGCTGCTATTGTGAATGGCAATGGCTATATGGATCCTGACCAAATTTTATACGAACGTTATCATACTAATGGTAGTTTGAATTATATGCGGTATAGCAATCAGCAAGTTGATGCAATGTTAGAAACTGCCCGTAGCTTACCGCAATCTGAGAAGAGAAATGTATTATACCAAGATATAATGTATCAGATTTTGTCCGATCATCCAGTAATTTATTTGTATCATAAACATAATGTTTATGGTGCTAATAAACGGTTAAAAGGAATTAATAATTTAGCTGATGGTATGATTACTACTGGAAAATTAAGTAAATAGAGCATAATATAAATAGAAATACCGATTCTTTTTGAATCGGTATTTTTTTTGTTTCTGTAAGAAAATATATTTTTTTGTGGTACTTTTGCATAAAATGAGTTCCTGTAGGTATTCTTATGCATAGATATTTATAGATAATCTTGTAATGCTAATATTCAAAAAAATAAGAGAATTTATTTTTAGTATGAATAGAACATAGAATATATTGTCAAACAATAGATTTATTTATAGAAAAATTTATTGTGTGTAAATTGAATTTTATTGATAAAGATAATATTTATTGGCTAAGTTTAGGGAATTAACATAAATTTAGCTAAAAAGTAGAAGGAAAATATTCATATATTAATAGCGTGCAGACATAAACAAATAGACTGATTTATTTGTAAAAAAATGAACTGTGAAAGAAGATAGTTTATTCTAAAAATAAAGTAAGACCAATAGATACTAAATTATGAAATGGAAGTATAAAGGGAAAAAACATTTATTATAGATAATAGAATGGTGTAAAATGTAAATAAAAATACATTTTATACAAAAAAGACAAACACTTAACATAAATTTTTATAGCATATATAATTTTAAACGCAAACTAATATCAATAATAATAAATAAATAAATTAAACAAAAGAAAATATAAGAAAAATATTTAGGTGTAGAAGATACTTAATAGAGAAACAGGTTAAAATCCTGTGCTGTCCCGCAGCTGTAGTGTGGAGCAAGCCTTTTTAAGTCACTGGGAAACCGGGAAGACAAGGTTTGTGTTGAAGCTAAGCCAGAAGAACTGCCTAAATATCCGCGATAAATGCCTGCGATGTACAGGAACGCGCCCTTGTATAAGTGTGCCTTTGGTGTTAGAATATAAATAGTACAAGTCAAAATGAGAATTCCTTATACGAAAAAT
>UQWU01000057.1 GCA_900544885.1 uncultured Phascolarctobacterium sp.
GCAAATATACTTCTGATGATATTCTGTTGACAGCTGATTGGTGTAATTTGTTACCTAGGAAAATACTCGGATACAAATCACCTGACGATCTATTCGAGAATGAGCTTGACAAGATTTATGCAGCTTGATTTTTAAAAAGTGTGCAATTTCTTATTGCAATTTAGGAAAAATAATAAAATTGTCCAAAATCATTATGGACATTTGTATTTTTTTAATAAAATTACCGCCATTACAGTATGTAAAAACGCACTGCAATAGCGGCAGTCATAATTTTTTTATTTTTCTTCGTAATATTTTTTCACTCGTTCAGTATAAGAACCATCTTTTTCATACATAATCAATGGTGGTAGCACATCTAAACCATAGCTTCCGCCCTTAACCATCTCCATTAGAAAAATCCAGGCCGGCTTATCAATAGTAGAATGTACCCATTGTAAGCGTTTTGGCTGCAAGCCATATTTAACTGCTAACTCCATACTTTCTGCAAATCGTTCCGGTAACTGTACCAAATCAAAACGACCGCGATAACGTACAGTAAATGCTGCTGCTTTAAAAAAATCTTCTAAGGTAGAGGTAACCTCATGACAGGCAGCCGTACCAATCTGACGAACATTACCGCTATTACGATATGGTGGATTAGCTACTACTAAATCCATACTTTCATGCTTGAAAAGCTGTTTATAATCGCGGATATCACCATCAATAACAGTAATTTTATCCCGCAAATCGTTATCAGTAATACTGCGCCGTAATAATTCCGTAATGCGGGGATTACAATCAACTGCTGTAATATTAGCAGCACCACGTGATTCTAACAGCATACTGATAGCACCAGTACCACAGCCTAACTCCAAAACTCTTGCCTTATTAACCACATGAGCAAAATTACCTAAAAATACAGCATCAGTAGTAAAACAGAACTCATTAGCATCCTGCCAGATTTTATATTGGCAGCGAGGCAGATAATCACAGCGCAAACCGCTGCTCGGCTCAGACATTGTCTGCCTGGGATGCATCCACTACTTCATCCCACTCCACTTGAATAACATTATTCGGTGCTAATTGTACGGAAGCAGTACGTTGACCACGGTTAATACCTACAACTTTGCCTTCGCCCAAAGGAGTTGCTACCATACTACCCATTTTAGGAATATCTACACGTTCACGACGATTGCCGTTATTGCAGCCTTTGCAATACAGATGATTTTCGTATTTTAAGCAGCACATCAAACGACCGCAAATACCGGAAATTTTAGTCGGATTCAAAGACAGATTTTGGTCTTTCGCCATACGAATTGAAACAGGCTCAAAATCACCTAAGAAAGTTGCACAGCATAACGGACGTCCGCAACTACCAATACCGCCTAACATTTTCGCTTCGTCACGCACACCAATCTGACGCAGTTCAATACGAGTACGGAAAACAGAAGCCAAATCTTTTACCAGCTCACGGAAATCAATACGACCATCAGCAGTAAAGTAGAAAATAATCTTATTTACATCAAAAGTAAATTCAACGTCAATTAAACGCATCGGTAAATTATGATTTTTTATCTTGCGCAAACAGATATTAAACGCTTCTTTTTCACGGATTTTATTTTCCAATAATTTGTTATCATCACTTTCTGTAGCTTTACGCATGACAGGTTTTAAAGGCGGAACAATACTGCTTTCATCAACCTCACGAGGACCGATAACAACCTCACCATATTCTACACCACGGGCAGTTTCTACAATAGCATTATCGCCTTTTTTTACACCGGTCTGAGCTGGATCAAAATAATATATCTTACATGCCTTTTTAAATCTAATACCTACAACTGTCGGCATTTATCTCACTCCTTATCTATTTTTAACAATTTGGTCTATTTTTAGTGCCATTGATTCTAAAGCCAACTTAACACCTGCATTTTGCATTAAAGCAGTATGAGCTTGCTGTACTACAGACAATATTTCTTTCAAAGCAGCTGTACGCCATAACGTCATATTGCTTTTGTATAAATCAGCTATTATATCTTTATTATACAGACCATTTTTAATATGTAAACTGCATAAAAGCAAATCATGAACCAATAAATACAATAACCGCACAAATAAAAATCCTTGATCACGTTCTAAGCTTTTATTCTGCCAAGTGCGGTCATTAAGATAACTTAACGGCATCGCTAGCGGTAAAGCCTCCAGGAAAGCTACTGCCTGCTGACGCCAACTAAATGCATCTTGCTCCTTTAATTGTAAAGCATAACCTATACTGCCTTCACTAATACGTGCTAATAAGCAGGCCTGCTCTGCCGTCAGAGCATATTTCTGTAATTCAGAAACCATTAAATTTTCGCTAACACCATTAAAGCGCAATGTTACGACGCGGGATAAAATCGTCGGCAAAATTTTTTCTAAATCAGTAACGATTAAAATCAAGACCCAGCCTGCCGGCGGTTCTTCTAACAATTTCAAAAAGCAATTTGCAGCAGCCTCACTACTCGTATCAAAATCTTCTATGATACAAACCTTAGTATCTGACATTACCGGAGCAAAAGCCGACTTGGCAATTAAGGCCCTAATCTGCTCAATGGAAATATCTTTCAAACGTTTCTTTTCTTCATCATATTCACGTTTTATCAACAAAAAATCAGGATGACTTAAATTTCCATCTTTTAAATTCATTAAGCGACAGGCTTCACAAAAATCCGTGCTTGTATGCGTGCTACACAAAAGACTTTTAGCAAATTCCAAAGCTAGTTTTTTCTTACCTAAGCCCACAGCACCGACGAACATCAAAGCATGTGGTCGTTCCTCTGCCTGTAAATACTGCTGTAAAAAAGCCTTCTGTTGTTCATGCCCTAAAACGTCTTCCCACATTTACTTTGCCTCTGCCAAAAAAGCGGCTATTTCTTTTTGTATTAAAGCGGCCACACTCGCAGTATCAGCCTCCGCATTAATAACCTTCATTCTCGCAGGCTCTGCCTTTGCTAAAGTAAGAAAACCTTGACGTAATATTTTTTGATACTCTAAACCCTTTTCCTCATAACGATCGGTAACACCACGCAGCTCTCTGCGAGTTGCCAAAAGCTCCGGATCGCCATCTAAAACCAAAGTTAAATCAGGCTTTATACCTGCAGTAGCAAAATCACCTAAAGCACGTAATTCACCTAATTCCCCTAATTTTTTCCCCACAGCCAATCCTTGATAAACCAAAGTAGAATCACTGAAACGGTCACATAAAACAATTTTTCCTGTTTCCAGTGCCGGACGCAAAACCTTATCAACATGTTCACTGCGTGCTGCTAAATATAACAAAGTCTGGCTTGTACTAGTCAAAGGCAACTGTGGATCTAAAACCAGTGCACGTACTTTTTCTGCTAAAGGCGTTCCCCCTGGCTCACGGCTTTCCACAACCTCATACCCTTGTGTACGCAAAGCTTCTGCTGCTAAACGCAGTTGAGTTGTCTTACCACCACCATCAGCACCTTCAAAGGTTATAAAAAATCCACGCATTTTTATTCTCCATCTTCTATAACACGTATAGTCTGTAAAGTGCTGTCGGCAGGACCACTAACAGGTAGGCCTAAGTCTTTCAGCAGCTTACAATAAGTAATAATTTCCTGGGTAATTAATTCACCGGGCAATAAAACAGGAATTCCCGGCGGATAAAAGCTGACTTGTTCTGCACAAACACGTCCTTGTGCCTCTAATAAAGAAACTGTTTTTTTCTTTTTAAAGAAAACTTCACGTAATGGTAATACAGATGCCGTAACAGGCACTGCCTTTACCTCCGGCACCACAGTCTGCGGCTGTTTTTTCTGTTCTAAAGCACATAATACTGCATCAATGCGACATAAAGCAGCATCATAATCAACAGTATTATCAGCATAGGTAACTAAAAACAAAACGTTTTTTGCATCTACTAATTCTACAGCAACACCTGCCTGACGCAGATAATCGCCGACTTCAATACCTGTATACCCCCAAGCAGAAAAGTCAACCGTTACTTTAGTAGTATCAAGACGCAGACCACAGCAATCCTTTTCCTCAAGCACTCGTAATCCTGCATGAGCTGCACATAAGCGACGTAATTTTTCGGCAGCAGCCACTGCTGTTTCAGCCATTTCCTTGCCAAAGCATTGCAGCTGTGCCCTAGCAGCATCCAAACTGCCCATTAATAAATAATTAGGACTAGTAGTCGTCAGAATACTCATTACATCAGCAGCGCGTTGTAAATCTAAGTTTTTTCCTTGAACCTGCAACATACTGCATTGAGTCATTGCGCCGACGATTTTATGCGTGCTTTGGGCACAAGCATCTGCACCACATTGCAGGGCAGACGGCGGCAAAAGCTCACTAAAGCCTAAATGCGGTCCATGCGCCTCATCAACTAAAAGCACCGCATTATGCGCATGGCATATTGCAGCAATTTTTGCCACATCTGCAGCAATACCATAATAGTTAGGACTTGTCAGAAGTACAGCCTTGATACTACTATCAGCCTCCAAAGCAGCCTCTACAGCCTGCGGTGTTACCTGTGTCTGCAAGGCAAAATCAGCATTATATTCAGGATACATATAAACAACATCAATTCCGCCCAGCACCAAGCCACCTGCTACACTACGATGAGCATTGCGGGGCAGGAGCAATTTATCACCAGGATTTAAAGCTGTTAACAACATGGCATGAATAGCCTGACTAGTACCATTAACAGCAAAGAAGCAGGCATCACTGCCATAAGTCTGTGCTGCTAGCTCCTGAGCCTCTTTGATATATGTTTCCGGTTCGTGAATATCATCTAACTCACTCATTAATGATACGTCCATTGCTACACTGCCACCTAACTCTTGGCGTAGCAAACGTTCCATACCTCTGCCACCCTTATGACCTGGAGTATGCAGCGGATAAACATTATCAGCTTTATATTTCAGCATTGCCTCAACTAAAGGCATTTGCAAGGTAAATTTATTTTCTTTCATACTGCCTCCATAACTAGAGAAACTACTACTATTCTTCTATTTTAACATATTAAAAAGCAGCAGTACATACTTGTACTACTGCTAAAAAAGTAAAAAGGATGAGAAATATTCTTTTCCCTGTATGAAGTCTTATAAGCTATCAGCTATATCATGACGGCCCCACATACGAGCAGGAATATAACTACAAAGAGCACCGCAGATAATAACTGCCAAAGCTAAAATACCTTCAGCAGGTAAAAAACCGAAGCCTAAAACAAGACCTGCATATTGACGTAAAACATAAGCTAGTAAAGCATACAAACCTTGTCCGCCCACGAGGCCCAATACTAAACCGCTACCTACTAAAGTCATACCTAAACAGAAATATAAATGTGTTACCTGTTTAACCGTAGCACCTAAGGCACGCATGACAGCCTGCTGCCTTTGACTTCCTAGAACGAACCAGTATAAGGAGCTGCCGATAATCAAGAGTGCCAAAACCAATACTACCATACTTAAGAATTGTAGTAATTTTTCTACATTCCCCAAAATAGAGAATAACTGAATGACTGTTTTAGAAGGAAAAATAACCTGTACATCACGATTCTTGCCATAAGAAGCTGCCAGCTGCATTGCACCACCATAGCTGTTAGGACGGATAACAACAGCAGTAACCTCTTTTTCATGACCTTTTTGCTGTTGTTTATGTTGTTCCCAAATACTTTCCATACTAACAAAAAGCAGCTAACAAAGCTTTTTTCTTATTTAAAAAATTCATCTTTTTCATCCTTTCTCCAGAGGTCTCTCCTCTTGATATGCCTTATTATAAACAGCGGATGTAAAGAAAATATTGGTAGCAAGTTAAATAAATATAAAGAAAAAGCCTTAAAACGATTTTACTCATCTCAAGGCTAAAAATTTCTCTAGTTACTCTTTTAAGTTTTCTTCTTCCCAAATGATTACTTTAGCTTTATCAAAACCGTTAAAATTAGTAGCAGAAGCAGATGTATACGCACCACAAGCAGGTACTAATAATAAGTCTCCCATAGCTAAGGGCACTGTCATCCGTCCACGGAACATAATATCTAAAGAATCACAACTAGGACCGGCAAAAGTAGCAGCTACTTTCTTTTCCCCATCTTTAAAGCTAATCAACTTAAAATCCCATTGGTCAAAAATAACACCGGAAAAAGTGCCATATAAACCTTCATCTAAAAAATACCAAGGCTGTCCGCCGCGTTCAGTAACTCCGACAACGCTGGTCAGCAGGTTGACAGCAGTACCGCAAATATAACGGCCAGGTTCTGCCCACAATTCCACATCAGCAAAATCTTCATCTAAACGGGCATTAATCTGGCTCAGCATTTCCGGCAGATTGAAATTTACTTTAGATTCTGGAATCGGGAACCCGCCACCAATATCTAAAATGCGCAGTTTCATCCCCAATGCTTCGGCTTTTAAATACAATTCACGGACAATGTCTAAAGCCTTTAGGTACGGTTCTGCACTAACTGTTTGACTGCCTACATGGAAAGCAATACCTGCCATATCCAAGCCTGCTTCTTTAGCTTGGAGCATTAAAGATAAAGCATCCTCTTGAGCAGCACCAAATTTTTTATTTAAGTCTACATGAGCAGAAGAATTATCGATACGCAGACGCAAAAGCACAGTAGCACCAGGACATTGCTTACTTATTTTCGTAATCTCACTAGCACTATCAAAAATCATACGCGTAACGCCGCATTCATTGCAAGCATTTAGCCCTACTGCTAATTTTACTGGATTAGCATAAATCATTTTGCTTCCATCCACACCCATATTATGTAAAGTGCGGATTTCACCGGCAGATGCTACATCAAAGCAAGAACCAAGGTTAATCATGGTTGTCAAAATGGCAGGATTCGGATTAGCCTTAATTGCATAAAACACCTTGACTCGCGGCAGATATTTTTTCAATATATTATAGTTTCTTTTTACTTCTTCTAAAGACAGCACCAATAAAGGTGTACCATATTTTTTTGCTAAACTTTCAGAAGCTTGTTGGGAAATTTGAAAAACATTTCCTTGCAGCATGATTATTCCCCCTCGTAAAATAAGTTTTATTCAAGTATAGCATAAATTGCGAAAAAATTTCTTTACAAATTAATAAAAATATAGTATGATTATGATAATATCAGAGAAAACGATCGTTCGTTTTAGTAACTAGGAGATATCAATGGAATGGAAAAAACAGTATGTGAATTATTTGCTGGTGTAGGTGGTTTTAGGCTCGGACTAGAAAAAACCAATGCAGATTGGCAAACCGTTTGGTTTTCACAATGGGAACCCAATAAAACAAAGCAATGGGCTCATGCTTGCTATGTAAGTCATTGGGGTAACATTAATAATCAAACCAATATGGATATTTCTAAAGTTGATAAGCATACCATTCCCGACCATAATCTATTAGTTGGTGGTTTTCCTTGTCAAAATTATAGCGTAGCAGCAAGTAAATCCTCTAAAGGTATCGAAGGCGAAAAAGGTGTCCTTTGGTGGCAAATCAGAGATACTTTAATCGTTAAACGCCCTGCTTTTGTATTATTGGAAAATGTAGACCGATTATTAAAAAGTCCTGCTTCGCAACGAGGCAGAGATTTCGGAATCATGCTTACATGTTTTGCTCAACTCGGTTATAGCGTAGAATGGAGAGTTATAAATGCAGCAGATTATGGAGCTGCCCAACGCCGTCGCCGCATTTTCATTTATGCTTATCTTAATAATACCCATTACGCACAAAGGCAAAACAATATTCTTGCAGAAAAGATTATTGAAAAAGAAGGTTTTTTTGCCAACACATTTCCACTTAACAAAATAGAAGCCTTAAAAACTATAGACTTTTATGTTACCAACCTCACAGACACTCCTTGTGATGATATTTTATATCATCGAGATTTAACTACATATATGGCAGATTTAGATTTATTACACACTAGTGAAAATTTCATGTTTGCATTTGAAAATTCTGGTTATATGAATAATGGTCATATTACAACCTGTAAAGTTACTCCTATTATAGAAACAGCAACTAATATTTCGGAAATTCTCGAAACCAACGTAGACCATAAATATGAATTAGAAGGAGAAACATTAGAAAAATGGAAATACCTTAAAGGTGCAAAACGTATAAACCGCACTTCCAAAACTGGTCACGAATATGTTTTCTCCGAAGGTGCTATTGCTTTCCCCGATCCAATAGATAAACCATCACGTACTATGCTTACTTCAGAATCCAGCTTAAACCGTAGTACACATGTTATTCAGGATCCAATCACTAAACATCTGCGTCTTATAACACCTATTGAAGCAGAACGCTTACAAGGCTTCGATGATGATTGGACAAATACCGGTATGCCTGAAAAGTTTAGATATTTTTGTATGGGTAATGCTCTAGTAGTTCCCATGATTACTCGTATGTGTCTAACACTAAACGAAATATTTGAAAATGAACCTTAACGCATAAAACGCCTATTTATTTAGGCGTTATTTTTTTATGGTTCATTGTAAAATGAAATTGCACACCTTGAAAACAGAATAAAAATAGTCCATTGTGACCTCTTCATGTTAAAATTAAGCTACTACACAAAACTTACAAGGAGGCAATCACAATGGACTATACTCAAGATTGAAGTGGTAAACTTATTTTAGACACAGAGGGGGTATTTTTTGTACAGATAATATATAATGGAATACACCAATATATATATCACT
>UQWU01000058.1 GCA_900544885.1 uncultured Phascolarctobacterium sp.
ATTTTTATATAAAGTTGCATATTATTTATAACAACTACACCTCTATTTATTTAATAATGGTTCTATTTTTCGGAAAATACGTTTAGCATTATTATAGAAGACGTCTTCATGATACTCCTGAGGAATAACCAGAGCAATCATATTAATATAAATATCGATATTGATTAATGGCCAATCACTACCGTACATTACACGACTGTAATCACCCATATAATTCAGCCAGGTACGTAAATGGCGAAAAAATCCTGCATGATGTTCTAGTAACGGCAATGGCTTAGGATTACCTTCTAATAGTCCTGATAAATCCATGCAGACATTAGGATTTTTTCCTGCTACCTCGGCTGCATCTGTAATCCACGGGCAACCGCAGTGGGCAATAACAAATTTAACACGAGGAAAATTAACTGCCGCTTCATCAACAGTCAAGGGATGGGAATATTTCAATAGTCCTTTAGGATTAGCAGTATCACCTGTATGAATAACTACGGGCAGGTCATAGGCCTCTGCCAACTCAAATAAGGGCCAATGACGCTTATCATTAACATAAACATCATTATATCCTGGATATAATTTAAAACCTAAGCAATGTGGCTCTTGAATATAATGCTCAAACTCACGGGCAGTAACTGTAGCATTAGCTGCAGTAATCTGCTCACTAGACACACCCATGCAATAACCCATATCCTCCGGCTGATTATAATGCTCCTCGTCAAAAGGAGCTGCCAAATCAATCATACGCGGAGGCACACCGCCATAACGTGAAGATGTATAAAAGGTATTCCCCATAGCTACAGAAAACACAATATTATGCTTTTCACAAATACTTCTCCAGCACGCTGCTGTATTTTCGTAACCTGCATTTTTCGCTACCTGTACAAAGCCATCCTTGTTGTAATAATGCATATGTGCGTCAATAATTTTCATTTGCCCATCCTCTTCCCCAGTTTCGCTTAACGAATTTCTTCTTTATCTACAGGCAATACAAGATTCAATACCATCGCTACAATAAATACCACAGCTACACAGTTTTCGGCAAAAACGTTTTTCACCAAATCCGGGAAAATTTTAAAAATTGCCGGAGTCTGAGTAAAACCGATGCCGATACTTAATGCTAAAGAAGCAATGGTAATATTACGTGTAGAATAACCGCAGCCGGCAATCATCTGCACGCCGCTGACTACAATGGAGCCGAACATCATCAAGGTACAGCCGCCTAATACAGATTCAGGCAGAGAAGCCAACAGCACGCCTAAAGCAGGGAACAAGCCGGAGAGAATCATAATAACCGCACCGGTCATAATAGCAAAACGGTTCACTACTTTAGTCATGGCAATTAAGCCTACATTCTGACTGAAAGAGGTAATCGGCATACAACCGAAGACGGAGGACAGACTGCTGATGAAGCCGTCGCAGGCAATAGAGCCGGAAACCTCTTTTTCGGTAACATTACGACGTAAGCCGATAGCAGTCATAGCAGATGTATCACCAATAGTTTCTGTTGCAGAAACCAAGAAGATTAAAAAGAAGGCAAAAATTGCATCAGCATGAAACTCCATGGTAAAGGGCATAATTTTAGGAATAGCAACAAAACCGACTTCTGTCATTTTACTCAAGTTTACCAAGCCGAAGAAATACGCGGTAATATAACCAACTACTAAACCGAATAATACGGAAAGCTGTTTATAAAAAGATTTAGCAAAAACATTAAAGCCAATGCAGCTAAATAAGGTAACAGTACCTACAATAATATATTTCGCATCACCGAAATTAGGATTGCCGAAACCACCGCCAAAGGAATTAGCACCGACAGCCAGTAAGCTGAAGCCGATGGAGGTTACTACGGTTGCCGCAACAATTGGCGGAATAAAGCGACGCCAATATTTAGCTCCCAAGCCTAACAGTCCTTCCAAAATACCGCCGACCAGTACAGCACCCATAATACCGCCATAGCCGTACTTACTGCCGATAACACAGGCAATAGAAACGAAGGTGAAGCTAATACCCATGACTATGGGCAAACCGCTACCGATACGCCATACAGGATAGAGCTGAATCAAAGTACCGATACCTGCTACAATCATCGCAGATTGTACTAAAGCTGCACTTTGCTCCACGGGCATCTTGATTACACCGGCTACAATCAGAATCGGTGCAATATTGGCCACAAACATTGCTAAAATATGTTGCAGACCGAAAGGAACTGCTTTTCCTACCGGTATTTTACCATCTAATTCGTAAATCGGATCCGTATTTGTTTTTGCCATTATTTATCCTCACTTCTGAATTGAATAGTACCGCTAGCAGCATCCATTTTGTCAATAATAGCCAAGCTATGCAGATTATAGCCGTCTTTGCGCAGTTTGTCGCCGCCACCTTGGAAACCTTTTTCTACAGCCACACCGATACCCTCTACAGTACCTCCTGCTTGACGAACTAAATCAATCAAGCCTTCTAAAGCACAGCCGTTAGCTAAAAAGTCATCAATAATCAGCACATGATCTTCCTGATTCAGATATTTTTTAGCAACAATAACATCATTATCCTTGTTATGAGTATAAGAATGAATATTGGTAAAATATACATCACGGTCCATATTGCTGCCACTGGATTTTTTGGCAAAAACAACAGGCACGCCGAAATACATTGCTGCAACGCAGGCAATACCAATACCGGAAGCTTCAATAGTTAAAATCTTATTAATTGGGCAATCAGCGAAAAGTCTTTTAAACTCTTTGCCTAATTCTGCAATAAAAGGTACATCAATCTGATGATTCAAAAAGCTGTCAACCTTTAATACATTACCGCTTTTTATTACACCATCTTTTAAAATTTTTTCTTCTAATAATTGCATAATAAGTCCTCCATTCATGTAAAATTTACATAAATTTTATAAAGTTTATTTTATCACAGACTAATATGCTGGTAAAGAGTAGAATTACACATCACGTTCATAAATTCTCAACGCTAAAGCACAATGTTGTATTACTCTTATCATTATACCAATACACGTACAGTACTACCAAAGCCATTGCCATGAGCATTCTTGCTGACAACTATTTTACGGTCAATCGCCTCCTGCAAGCTTTCCACATGAGAAATAATACCTACTAAACGGTTGCCTGCACTCAAGCCCTGCAAAACATTTATCGCCTGCTCCAAGGCCTCACTGCTCAAGGAACCAAATCCTTCATCAATAAACATGGTTTCCAACTCAATACCACCGGCACTGGACTGTACTTCATCAGCCAATCCTAAAGCCAAGGCCAGAGAAGCCAAGAATGATTCACCACCGGAAAGAGTTTTTACGCTACGCTTTTGACCGCTGTTATGATCTAAAATAGCTAAATCCAAGCCAGTCTTACTACGCTTATTTTCGGCATCCTCTACACTTGCACGTAAAAGCTCATACTGGCCATTGGTCATATTTAACAGACGCAGATTGGCCTTGCGGATAATATTATCGAAATAAGTCATCTGTACATATGTTTCCAGATTAACACGCTGCTTACCAGTCAGATTACCACCTAAGGTATCCGCCAGATTCTGCAATAATTGATATTGATGTTCACAGGCGGCAATTTTAGTGCGTGTACATTTTACCTCACTTACAATTTCCCGATTAATTTTTATACTTGCATATAATTCTTTTCCCTGCTTTTGAAAAATCTCCTGCTGTTCCAGAATACTTTTCTTTGTTTCATTTAAAGCATTCTCATCAATATTACCATTAAGCTGCTGCAACTGCTTATGTACCTGTTGTAGCATCCCCTGCTGTTGACTAAACTTACTTTCCGCCGCATTAAATTTCTCTTGTAGGTCCTTTACATCCTTGCCCAGTTCTACCTTGTGTTTAACAAACTGCTCAGCCTTTTTTACATTCTCGCTCAACTGCTTACGCTGCACGTCCAAGGTTAATAAGACGGATTGTGCTATCTGCAAAAGCTCCTGCGTATCCTTAGGCTCTGCTAAAGGTAAATCTTCCTCCATAACCTGTTTTAACTCCGCAAATAAATTACGCTGCTGGTTAACGTGCTCACCTTCCTTGATGGACAACACCCTCTGATCATGCTGCACATGATTCTGCAAATTTTCTTCTTCATTTTTCAAAAGCTTTAACTTTTCTTCTGCTTTAGACTGATCAGGATACTTTTCCCACAGCTCTTTGTATTCATTTTTTATCTGAATATATTCTTGCTTCAATTTTTGACGTCGATTCTGTGCAAGAGCAATAATCTCTTTTTCTTCCCGGCATTGGAAGTGTTCGCTACCGAAAGCTTGAATTTGTTTAATCTCCGCTTCAACGACAGCACTTTGTTTTTGAGATTCATTAGAGCAGTTCTCGCTCGTCTTGCGGCACCTTTCCAAAGCTTCTGCTGCCTTATCCACATCCTCTTGAGTAGCATTCTGCTCGGGTAAAGTTGCTATATGAGGATGCTCCAAAGAACCGCAAACAGGACAAGGCTTATTTACCTCTAACTTCTGTGCCAAAATGCCGGCCTGTGAAGCTAAAAAAGCTTGATATTTCTTTGTATAGATATCCAATTGAGCTTTTTCTATTTTTAGTGCATCCTGTAATTTCTGTTTAGCCTCAGCTAATATTTGTTGATTAGTACAATTAGCTTCATAGACATCCAGAATTTCTTTTATTTTTTTCCCTTCTTCAGCAATGGTTTGTAAACGACTTTCCAACTTAGTCATTTTTAATTGAGCATTATGGCCATCTTCTACATTAATTTCCTGGGAAATACGTTCTTCATGCTTTTTCCGCCAATTCTCCGTAGCCGTATTTACATTATCTCTGAACTTCTTCAGCTCTTTTTCATTATCCATTAGCTGCGTATGCAAATCGCTGACATTAGTATAAATCTTATCATGATTATCATATCGATGCTTTGCTTTTTCGTAGTTTACCTCTGCATCTTCATACTGCTCCGTTTCTTTTTGCTTGTCCTCAAGCAGCTGCTTTAATGCATTTACCTCTGCTTTTTTCTTTGTCAACTCCTGCTGCTTATTTTGTGCATCAATCTCTATACTTCGATATTGTGCAATCTGTTCTAAATCCTTGTCTACCTGTTGTAATTGCTCTGTCAAATTCTGATGCTGATTACTTAACTTGTCCATAGCACTAGTGTCATGCTGTATCAATTGTTCTACTAATTCAACAGCCTCTTCCACATGACCGACAAATTCAACCTCTTGCCATTTTTTAAGCCGCTCCTGCTCAGAAAAATACTGTGCGCCACATTTAATCTTCTTTAAACTTTGCTGTACTTCTACTTGCAAACCTTCATAAATCTTTTTCTGCATCCCGGCTTTGGCCTTAATCTTATCTTGAAAATCTTGAAAGAAATAAGTATGAAACAGTTGACGGAAAATTTCACTGCGTTTTTCCGTATTCGTTTCTAACAGCTCACGGAATTTGCCTTGGGCAATCATAGCAATCTTGACAAATTGTTCATAAGTAACTCCTAAAAGCTCCACAATAGCCGGTGTAACCTCGCTCATCTTCGTCACTGGTGGACGACCATCAGGATAATATAACTCGGCTCCGGGTTTTTCCGTAGTCATACCATTACCACGTTTAGCAGGACGTAAATACTCTGGATTACGACGTACTTTATAAATCTTACCCTTATATAAAAATTCTAATTCCACAAAAGTCGGAGTATCAGGCACTGCATATTGACTACGTAGCATACTAGCTTCACGGGTTTTACCACTTGTTTCCCCATATAAGGCATAAGTCAACGCATCAAAAAGCGTAGTTTTACCTGCACCCGTATCACCGGTAATCAAATACAATCCTTGATTTCCCAGTTTCGTAAAATCTACCTCTACTCTTTCGGCATACGGACCGAAAGCACTTACAGTTAATTTTAACGGCTTCATGCGTCTTCACCCTCCATTTCATCCAGTAAGGCTTGTACTACCTCTCTCTGCTCCGTACTTAAAGGCTGGTTATTTTGCAATTCATAAAATTCATCAATCAATGTAAGTGGACTTTTTTGTACCACTGCCGTATCAGCTTCTACATTCTGCATATTCTGCGTCCGCTTATTATCATAATTTAGCTGTAATAAGTTTTTATAAACACTGCGCAATTTGCCTGCTGCATCTAAAACATCATATTCATCTGTTAAAATAACTTGAAAGAAATCACGTAAACGGCCATCAGCATCCATAGGAAAATCCTTATAAAAGGATTTCTGCATCACTTCAGCATATGTTCCTTTAAGCTTACGTACCTCACGCAATGGCGTTAAGGGCACTTCTTCAACTGCTAATTCGCCTTTAACTCCCAAAGTAACAAAGGTCACGCTTTTCTGCTGATTACATTCCGAAAAAGAATATTTCAGCGGTGTACCGCAATAACGAATACGCCCTTCTGCTAAATTCTGCGGACTATGAATATGACCTAAGGCTACATAATCAAAAGCATTAAATACCTCGGCACCGACATTATCCAAGCCACCGACAAATACTGCTTCACTATCGCATTTTTTGGCACCGGTAATAAATTGATGTGCTACTAAAACATTGCGTTCCTCTGCATTCAGGGGTAAATGCTCCATAACATAAGCTACAGCACTGTGATAATCGCTAATTTTGGCTGCTTCATCTTCTGTTAGATAGTGCTTAACCATAGCAGGCTTTATAAAAGGCAGTAAATAAATATTAACCTTGCCATAAGAATCCTCTAAAACAACCTTCGCTACATTTGGTTGATAACAGCCTGCAATATGTACTCCGCTATCATGCAATAAATCTGCTGCAAAATCTAAACGCTCTGCGGAATCATGATTACCGCTGATAATGCAGACAGGAAGCTTTAACGCTGCTAAAGCTGTCAGGAAACTGTTAAACATACTTACCGCTTCTACGGACGGAATGCTTTTATCATAAATATCACCTGCTAATAAAATAGCATCAGGCTGCTGCTTTTCAGCCAATGCTACTAGTTGCTGTAAAATATACCTTTGGTCCTCAGCCAAAGAATATTCATTCAACTTTTTTCCTAAATGTAAGTCAGATAAATGCATGAAACGCATATCACAGCCGTTGCCAAAAATCTATAAAATATAGAAATTTGTTTATTTCCTTCTTCATAGAATCCGATTTTGCCTTAGCTACTTTCGTTTGATATAATTCTCCAAAGGCTTAAATTCGGATACAACGCGTCCTACACATTAGCATTTTCTTGTTTGTGAAATTATGCTAATTTATACATAGATAAATTTAGTGAAGCATTATAATCTCTATCAATTACCGCTCCACAATGTGGACATCTATAAACTCTATTTTTTAGCTTTAAATCTTTCTTTATAGCTCCACACCGGCTACAAGTTTTTGATGATGGATAAAATCTATCTGCTATTACTAATCCAATTCCATTTAATTCTGCTTTATAAGTTATATATTGCCTAAACTTATTAAAACATTGTTTTCTTACTGAATCAGATAGATGCTTATTTTTCATCATTCCAGAAACATTCAAATCTTCTATTACAATTCTATATGGTTTGGTTTTCACTATACTTGTTGTAACTTGATGGATATAATTGTCTCTAATATTTCTCAATTTCCTATGTATCAGTTTTGTTGTTTCCTCTAATTTTTCTATATTTTTAGTTTTGATAAATTGACAACGTTCACCTCCTTCGTTTTTTATTTTATTCATATCATATTTTCTACTTATTTGTCTTTGTTTCTGTTTTAATCTTTATAAAAACTAGGTTTACTTTTCTTTCTGCTTTTAAATTTTGGTTTCTTAGCTAAACCTTTAAAAAATCTTTTATAAGCATTACAGGCGTCTTTTACAGCTTGTTTAGTAACATTATTTGATACTTCATTTAACCAAATTAGTTCAGACTTTTTTAGTTGAGTTAATTCTTTTCTTATGATTCCATCGCTAATAAATTTACCACTATTTTTATAATTTTCTTCCTGTTTCGCAAGAGTATAGTTATAGATAAATCTAGCAGTTCCTACAGATTGCCACAATTTTTGTTCTTGCTCTTTAGTTGGATAAATCCTAACTTTCTTTGCAAGTATCATCTTCTGTTAATTCCTTAATCATTTTTTTAGCTTTATTAGCTCTTTTTCCTTGAAGTCTACAACTAA
>UQWU01000059.1 GCA_900544885.1 uncultured Phascolarctobacterium sp.
GCAGTAAAAGCAAGAGTGATAACGTTATATTAACTCTTGTAGAACGTCTTACACGCAAGTACATAGCCATTAAAATCGAAGGAAAAACAACATCTTCCGTTAGTAAAGCTATGGAATACTTGAAAAATTACTATGGCGATAAGTTTAGCCAGATATTCAAAACTATAACAAGTGATAACGGTAGTGAATTTGCTGAACTCGCAAAGCTTGAAGATAACACAAAGACAAAAGTATACTTTGCCCACCCTTACAGTTCATGGGAAAGAGGTTCTAACGAACGTCACAATGGTCTTTTAAGAAGATTTATTCCTAAAGGAAAGAGAATAGGCAAATATACTTCTGATGATATTCTGTTGACAGCAGATTGGTGTAATTTGTTACCCAGGAAAATACTCGGATACAAATCACCTGATGATCTATTCGAGAATGAGCTTGATAAGATTTATGCAGCTTGATTTTTTAAAAGTGTGCAACTTCTTATTGCAATTTAGGGTTATTATTTCATGTGAAATCATAAAGAGTCCGTGATACCGTTTTTTCATAATTACGAATTTAATATCGGTGATACATAGGTAGATGTAAAAGCCTTTTTAATTGCATTTTCACGCTATTTATGGTAATATTTCTATAATAAAAAGCGTTATATTGTTTACATATTATAATACTTTTGCAGTGCTTATTAAAAAAGGGAGAGTGACGGAAGACATGCAAAACAAAGAACAAGAAATGGTATTGGTCATTGACTTCGGCGGTCAATATAACCAACTTATTGCTAGACGTGTACGCGAATGCGGCGTATATTGTGAAATCGTTTCTTATACTCATGATTTAGAAAAAATTAAAGCTAAAAATCCGAAAGGTATCATTTTCACAGGTGGTCCTAACAGTGCTTACCTGCCTGATTCTCCGACTATTGATCCGGAAATTTACACCTGGGGAGTACCTGTATTGGGTATCTGCTATGGCAGTCAATTAATGATGCATATGCTGGGCGGCAATGTTTGCAAAGCTCCGGAACGTGAATATGGTAAAACTGTTGTTGATTTAGATACTACTAGCCCTCTGTTTGCTGGTTTAGGTGCACAAAATGTATGCTGGATGAGCCATAATGATTATATCGAAAAGGTTGCTCCCGGTTTTGATATTGTTGCGCATACTCCTAACTGCCCGGTTGCAGCAGCTCAAGATCATGCTCGTAAACTGTATTGCGTACAATTCCACCCCGAAGTACTGCATACTGATAACGGTACTAAAATGCTGAGCAATTTCGTATATAATGTATGCGGTTGCCAAGGCACTTGGAAAATGGATTCCTTTGTAGAAGAAACTGTCAAAGAACTGAAAGCTAAAATCGGCGACGGCAAAGTTCTCTGTGCTTTGTCCGGCGGTGTTGACTCCAGTGTTTGTGCTGCTATGTTAGCAAAAGCTATCGGCAAACAACTGACCTGCGTATTCGTAGATCATGGCCTGCTGCGTAAAAACGAACGTGAAGAGGTTTGTGCAGTATTTGGTGAAGGTGGTCTGTTCGATATTAACTTTGTTTGTGTAGATGCTCGTGAACGTTTCTATGGCAAATTGAAAGGCGTTTCTGAGCCTGAAAGAAAACGTAAAATCATTGGTGAAGAATTCATCCGTGTATTTGAAGAAGAAGCTAAAAAAATCGGTGCTGTTGACTATCTGGCACAAGGCACCATTTATCCTGACGTTGTAGAAAGCGGTTTAGGCGGCGAATCTGCAACCATTAAGAGCCATCATAATGTAGGCGGTCTGCCTGATTTCGTTGATTTCAAAGAAATCGTAGAACCTCTGCGTGATCTCTTTAAAGACGAAGTTCGTCAATCCGGTCGTGAGCTGGGCCTGCCTGAACATCTGGTAGCTCGCCAACCGTTCCCTGGACCTGGTCTGGCAATCCGCATCATCGGCGAAGTAACTCCGGAAAAAGTTGCTATTGTACAAGATGCTGATGCTATCTATCGTGAAGAAGTAGACAAACTGCCTGCTAATGAACGTCCGAGCCAATACTTTGCTGCTCTGACCAATATGCGTAGCGTAGGCGTAATGGGCGATGAACGTACTTATGATTATGCAATTGCTCTGCGTGCTGTTACTACTACTGATTTCATGACTGCAGAAGTAACTATGTTGCCGCCGGCAACTATTATTACTGCTGCTAACCGTATTGTCAACGAAGTTAAACACATTAACCGTGTTCTGTTTGACTATACTACGAAACCGCCTGCTACTATCGAGTTTGAATAATAGTTTTTGGGTTTTAGGTAAATAAAAGTAAGCTGCATACTGAAAGCTATCTTTAGCTTTTGGTGTGCAGCTTTTTATTTTTGGTAAAAAATAGGGAAAATTATTCTTATAAATTCCCATGAATATTCACAGATGGATAAATTTATGCATGTACATATATTTAATTTTTATAAAAAGCTAGTTGTTTTATTAGCGAATAGTTCTGGTTGTTAGAAAAAGGACGATAGAGAAATTTTGTCATTTTTGTAAGTGAATTTATAAGTATTTTAAGAAAGAATATCTATTGATGATAATAATGAGATTAATTAGAACAATTATATAATAACAATAAAATAAATGTAAAACATATTAAATATTTAATATTAACTAAAAATATTATAAAAAACCAAATAAAATAATTTAGCTTTACGTATTAGCATTTTTCTTTATTCGGTGTTATAATATAGTTCACAAAAATGTTACCTTTATGACACAAATTTATGCGTAAATAAAATTTAAATAACGACTTTAGTTAGGAAAAGAAAATTCATAATATTCCAATAATATAACAGGAATCAATAAAAATTTAAGGAGGTGTCTGCTATGGCTAGTAATTTTACTATTGCCAATGGCAAAAACTTAAATGTATTTTATCAAGAATATTGTCAAAATGAGATGGATCGCTTTCGTATTTGTGAAAGATATAAAGTAGAGTTAGTGAGTTATGATGATTTAAATTTCGGGCAGGCTGTTTATGGTGCTGCTGAAAATGGTAAATTATTGCATGAAAGAATCATGATATTCCGCGTAACTGATGTTGAAAATAATTTGCGTTATTATCCTGTATTTTCGGAATATATGGGAAAGGCTTTGGCAAGACATGCTGATATTAAATTAGCTCCTGTTTTAACTGTATTATATGAAGATAATATAGGAAAATTTATAAAACGTGATTTCAGTTATAAAAATTATGCTTTGATTTGCCTAATTGCATGGTATCGTTCTTTGACATTGATGTTCAGACAAACAGCAGCTCCTATTCCGTTCGGTATTTGGAGTGTTTACAACGTATTAGTGCAATGTCCCACTGATGATATTGATATTTCTGTAATACGTTTGCTTAATAATAGTATTAAAAGATTTTTGCACGAAAATAAAAATATAGGCTATCAAAATCTCAAAGAATATATTGCTGATATAAAGAGGACACATACCTTACTTAATTACAAAGAGAATGATTTTGGCGTGTTACGTCAATGGTTATTGGATGCTGATCCAAGAGAAAAAATTTATTTTTAAGTACAGTGGGAAACGGTTTTATACTGTATGCGGGGATATAGGTTGCAATAGAAAGCTGGAAGTATCATTTAGCTATAGAATTACTTGGGAGAGTAAGCGGGAAAATTTTTGATATAGAGGAAAAGCTGATATAATATAGAAAAAGCCTGGTTAACATGATGTAATCAGGCTTTTGGTATTAGTATGGACTTTTTTTGCCGATGGAGATGGCTTTAGTAGGACAGACATTAGCGCATTCGCCACAATTGATGCATTCGCGGTCACCTACTGCGTGACAATCCATCTGACAGTGACGCATACATTTATCACAGACTATACATCTAGTCACATCAACCTTCACACCAAAGATTGATAATTTGTTGAAGAGGCCATAAATAGCACCTAAGGGGCAGATGAAACGGCAGAAAGGTCGATAAATAAAGATAGAAGAGATGACAGTCAGCAGCAGTAAGAAAAATTTCCAGGTAAAGAGCCAGCCTAGAGCATTTTGCAGCATCGGCTTAGCTGTGGTCAGCGGAATGCCTGCTTCTAAGGTTCCTGCGGGACAGATGAATTTACAAAAGGCAGGGACACCGACACCAGTAGCTGAGTAATAGCCTATAGGTAGAATCAGCAGGAAGATTACGGTGATAAAATATTTTAACAGGCTAAGTTTGCGTGTGAAGTTATTACGCTTAATTTTCGGTGTAGGAATTTTATAGAGTAATTCCTGTAATAAGCCAAATGTACAGAGCCAGCCGCAGATTAAGCGCCCTAGTAAGATGCTAAACAAAAGAATGCTACCGAGAACGTAAAAAGGGATACGCAAAAAAACACCACTGAAGGAGCTTTGCAAAGAGCCTAAAGGGCAGGCTCCTAACGCTCCGGGACAGGAATAACAGTTCAAGCCTGGGACGCATACACTTTTAGTGCTGCCTCGATAGATGTTACCTGATAAAAAGCCGGGAAGATTAGCGTTATATAAAAATGTCGTTAGAATTTGAATGATTTTGCGTTTAACCAATGCCGATACACTCCAGACAAATTGTAGTTGCTTTACGTAATACGGGAAGATATTCTTTGTTGCTGATGCCATAAGCAACAAGGAGCAAGGCTGCCATAAGAATAATGAATTGTTTTTGCTGCATATATTTACCTCCATGAGCAGTTTCTATTATAACAAAGCTCTCAATACAGTACTAGAAAAAAGATTGCAAAATTTAATATTATCCCTAAGTTTTAGGCAATTTATTAGACTGCTTTAGTATTAATATGTTGTTTCAAAGATATTTATTTGTACGTTTACTGTTTAGACAAGCTAATTAATGCATAGGTTGTTTTTATGATTGAATAGGATTAAATGGCGGTTATTATTTCTTAAGTTAGCTTAAGAAGTTAGCTTAAGCTTGATTACTAACATGGCATTTTAGAAAAATTCCTTGCAAATAAGTGCAAAACACGCTAAAATAAGATAGGTCATAATATTATTTTATTGGAGGTAATCACAATGAGAAAACACATTCAAACTGTTAATAAAGCTATGCTGAACAAAACTCTGCGCACCGGCGGCTGCGGCGAATGCCCGGCATCTTGCCAATCCGCTTGCAAAACTTCTTGCACCGTTGGCAACCAAGTTTGCGAACACAGCAAATAATCAGTTTAGAGTCCATAGCTCCCTGTTTATTGCAGGGGGCTTTTTGTTATCTTGCTATCTTTAGGTTAATTGATAAATAGAAATCCTGTGCCGGAGTGCATAGGCAAGATTAGTAATAGGAAAGGGAGAAGTACATGTTGATACATAAAATGCGTCTTGACGACCATATGGTCGTTCTGGATGTAAACAGCGGTGCTGTACATCTGGTTGACGATGTTATCTATGATTTGCTTGATTATTACACAGGCGATAATGATGAAGAAGCAATGGCTGCTTTAAAAGGTAAATATAGTGAAGAAGATTTGCGCGATGCCTTGGAAGAAATGCACGGTTTGCAAAAAGACGGCTTACTGTTCAGCCCTGCTTTTGAAGTTCCGCCTACTTTTGCAGAAAAACCTATCGTTAAATCTTTGTGCCTCTTAGTAACTCATGACTGCAACCTGCGTTGCGGCTACTGCTTTGCTGATACCGGTTCTTTTGGTGGCTGCCGTCAGTTGATGAGCAAGGAAACTGCGGAAAAAGCAGTAGAGTTTGCTATTGAAGGTAGCAAAAAACGTCATAATCTGGAGTTGGACTTGTTCGGCGGCGAACCGTTGATGAACTGGCCTGTTGTAACTCATATCGTAGAATATGTACGTCGTCGTGAACAAGAAACCGGCAAAAACATCAAATTGACTTTAACCACCAATGGTACTTTGTTAAATGATGAAAACATTAAATTCCTCAATGATAACAGAGTAATGCTGGTACTGAGCTTGGACGGTAAAAAAGAAACTCATGATGCTATGCGTCCGTTCCCTAATAAGAGCGGCAGCTATGATGCAGCAGTACGCGGTTTCAAAAAAGTAATCGACAGTCGTGAAGGTAAAAATTATTACCTGCGTGGTACTTATACTCATTTCAGCACTCATTTCTGCGATGATGTTCTGGATATGACTAAGGTTGGTAAAGAAATTTCTGTAGAGCCTGTTGTAGGTATTGATGAACCTTGGGTTCTGACTGATGAAGATTTGCCGGTTATTTTTGATGAGTATGATAAACTGGCTCGTGCTTACTTGCAAAGAAGACGTGAAGGCAATCCGTTTGACTTCTTCCATTTCAACGTTGCTTTAGATAACGGTCCTTGCGTTGCTAAACGTTTGGCAGGCTGTGGTGCAGGCCATGAATATTTTGCTATCACTGCTGATGGCGATATTTATCCCTGTCATCAATTTGTTGGCCGTGAACAATATAAATTGGGTACTTTGGAAACCGGTGTTGTTAAACCTGAGCTGGTACAAAAATTCCGTCATACCCATGTTATGACTAAACCTGCTTGCAGTGAGTGCTGGGCTCGTTTCTTCTGCAGCGGCGGCTGCCACGCTAATGCAGATTTAATTAACGGCGATTTATCTAAGCCTTATGAATATGGCTGCAAATTGCAGAAAAAACGCTTAGAAAATGCTATTATTGTTCAAGCGGTTCTGTCTGCCGAAGCACAACAAGGTGAAGATATGCGTCCGCATATTAATAACTTTACCTACGAAAAATAAAAATTCTCTTTTGCTCCCGTAATTTTTTATGGGAGCATTTTATTTTTTAATTTTTTTGCACTGGACATCAATTTTTAGCTAGATTTGGAAAAATAAAACTTTTTTTATATTGCGTAAAGTCGCTCTACAAGCGTATTTTAGCGTGCGTAAAAGAAAGATTAGGCTTTTGTAAAATATTTTTTAAAAAAGTTGTTGACAATTTTGCTGTTATCTTGTATAATTCTTTTTGTTGCAAACGGATAGGTTCCCGAGTGGTTAAAGGGAGCAGACTGTAAATCTGCCGCGTTTCGCTTCGTTGGTTCGAATCCAACCCTATCCACCAACTATCATCGCGGGGTGGAGCAGTTGGTAGCTCGTCGGGCTCATAACCCGAAGGTCGGTGGTTCAAGTCCGCCCCCCGCAACCAACTTAATATGCTGATGTAGCTCAGTCGGCAGAGCGTATCCTTGGTAAGGATAAGGTCACCAGTTCAATCCTGGTCATCAGCTCCAAATTGGCGGCGTAGCTCAGTTGGCTAGAGCATGCGGTTCATACCCGCAGTGTCCGCGGTTCGAATCCGTGCGCCGCCACCAACTAAAAATTTAAAGCTTCCTAGTTGTTTAGGAAGCTTTTTTGTTATGTAAATCTAGGTGATTCTTTTTATAAGGATATTACCTAGATTTTTTTTTGCCCGAATGCAAATATGCTATAATAATAAATATATTAATCGCTATATAGCCTAGGCAATTTTACTTTATGTAATTAGAATAAATATGAAGAAAATAGAATGTTATTAAAATATTATCTGCTTATTGTATTTTGTCTGGAGAAATATGTAAAATCACGATAAAACAAGGTTTTTTTATTATATTTTCTAAAAATAAAGAAGGAATTTACTTAAAAAAAGAGAATATAATTAATTTAGGTAGATTAAAAATACCTCTAGTAATTTTTTGTGTTTGATTGGAGGAAATTTCAAATGGCAAAAGCTAAATATGAAAGAACTAAACCGCATCTGAACATTGGTACTATCGGTCACGTTGACCATGGTAAAACTACCTTGACAGCAGCAATCACTAAAGTATTGGCTGAGCATGGCGGTGCACAGTTCATGGACTACTCCATGATTGATAAAGCTCCTGAAGAACGTGAACGTGGTATTACCATTAACACCTCTCATGTTGAATATGAAACTGCAACTCGTCACTATGCACACGTTGACTGCCCGGGCCATG
>UQWU01000060.1 GCA_900544885.1 uncultured Phascolarctobacterium sp.
AATTATCTCTCCTCGTAAGTATGAAATTTTTACGAGCTCGTGAGATAGATTATATCACTGAAAAGTCTGAAAATTTATTTCTTGTCATATATGACAATTTTTATATAAAAAAGCACGGTTATATCCGTATTAAAGAAATTCTAGAAGAAAAAACACGATTAGGAGAACACACTTATGAACAATGATGACGAAGTAGAACACCTTATCCATGACTTTCATGAACTAACAGGCTATGCCCTACTGGAAATGCGTCTTGCCGCCGGTATGAAACAAAAAGAACTGGCCAAACGCTCCGGAATTTCCGTAAAAACTATCTGCATGATTGAAAAAGGCAGCCGTAACTTTACAATCGACATCATCCCTCTTCTGCTCAAGGCCATGAACGCCGACATCATCACCTTTATCCATTACTGCTTTTTCATCTTCATGCAAAAACAACCGCCCACCTACAGCGGCAAAAATTTCAAGCTACGTGTCTGCCATAAATATGATAATGACTTTCCCCATTATGCCATTTATCTTTTAAACGACCATAAAGAAGCCTGGTATGAAGAACTTAACTCCACATAAAATACACCTTGAGAGTAGCGTTCTTCCGTACCTGTGCCAAACCTCTACTCGCTACTAGCGAAAGTTCACGCAAGTAAACCTCTCAGTCACCTAAAGGTGACAGCTCCCCTTACAAGGTGAGCCAAGCAAGTACGCCCTTCTAGCGAAAGTTCACGCATCCCCGCACAAATACAAAAACCCCCTCGCCTACGCGAGAGGGTCAGCGTAATCAATATGTTCTTACATAAACAATCGCATCAAGAAGACTACGGCTGCGCCGATAGCAGCAAAAACGATGAAGGTCGGCAGAAGGAAGAAGAAGAGTGCCAAAATACCACCAAGGATGAGCAGTGTCATGAGAAGTCCGCTACCACAGCCGAAGGTGTGCACCTTTACTCCCCGGTTTTGCTGCTGTTCTTCGCGATATTCTTCATAGGAATAACCGTCACCGGTACGTTTTACACCTGTTGTATCCTCGGTGCTGCCGTTTTCGTCGATGGTGATCCCGTCAAAGGTATCACGTTCATCAGGAGAAAGCACCTTGGCATCAATCTTAAATTGGTAATGACAGTAAGGACATTCTACAGTTCCCGCAGGAACTTCGCGTCCACAAAAATCACATTTCATATGTCTACTCCTTTACATTACAAAAGCAGCATCAATAATAATCCTTCTTCATTCACATAACGCGGATCATGGTTTGCAATCTTCAATACCTTAGCAACTTCTCCCTCTGTACGTGTAAGCGTACTTACAGGAATGCCGTAGCACATATCCGCAATCTGCTGCTTTGTATAACTATATACTCCATTAAGCTGGATAAAATTCATTAAAACACCTGCGGCCCAGATTTCCGGCACACGAACGTGGTCGGGATTTTTTCCTGAAGCTGCCAAATAATCGGCCCACATGGTACGTACTAAAAAGACGTCATAAGCGGCAAAAGCATATGCTTCCATAAGCTTTTTCAATAAAATGCTTACCTTATCTTCCCCGATCGGTTGTGCTGTGTAGTGTACTTTGATTAAAGATGAATCATAGTCAAAAATTTCCATTTTCACGTAAGTCGAATATAACAAGGCGATATGGCGCGTAAACATAGGATTACGTTGCATAAAATCTTCCCAAGCCAGCTTGCCGCCCTTACGCACTGCATACCAATCTTTAACTCGCCGCAACATATCCAAAAAGCGTTTCTTGGTCATAGCGGACATTTTCATTCCCTGCAAGAAGTTCATTACCATAGTGTTATTATAGAAGATATGCCCTAAAAAGACAAAATGCTCCGTATCCAGATCATCTTCAACAGGCAGGCTAAGGATATATTCCTCGCCACTGAGCAGGTTACGGCATTCATAAAAGCCATTGCTGTTGCGTCTTTCAACCTCAAACAGTACTAGCTTTGCCTGCATCAGTTCTTTTAAAATTTGACGCAGAGCTTTTTTCTTAGGGTCAAAATCTTCTTCCCACATAAGCTGATAATACCATGCTAACGGTGTTTTATCACTAAGCATCAAATGATAATCAAAAAGAAAATAATCCCAGAAATATTGCTTATATTCCTCTGTTCCCGGTTTTTCATTTACAGCACCGCCCAAAATACCACCTTGTAAAAAGGAAGCTCTATCAAAGTCACGTTTATAACATCTAGCAGAAAAGAAGCTTTTTACTCCTTTGAACAACTCATCCAAGGTCGAGCCGATATTCAGGAAAACATTTGCCGGTAGCATCGGCGGTACCAGGCTATTATATTTGCGGGCCAGGATACCGTTAATCCAGTTGCCTTCCGCATCTATATATTGCACTTCACCGTCGCGCAGCAAAATCTCTTTCGCCTCCGTCGCATTCTTCTCGTTGAAAACGATTCCCTTTTTATGGAGAAATTCACTAAATTCCGCAACAGTATCTAAAAAGCCGCCTATATCCTCAACAGTAACACATAAATCGGCAATATTAAAGCAACACCAGCGTACAGCGGCAATATAGTCATCCACACTCAGATCACCTAGCATTTTCTCCGTGTTGCCTAAATAAATACATAATATAGTTAAATTATCCCAAATATCGATTAAATCATCATCTTCCACACCTTGCCAATATTTTTGACGCAGGAAATTTTCCACATCGCTTTGCGGTAAAACAGAATTCCAATCATCATCCTGCGTATAAAAAGCATCTACTAAATCAAATACATTCTCAGCCATATCCTAATTTATTCTCCAGTTTCAACCCTTTGCTTAGATTTTTTGTTCATTGCATATTTCTATTATATCATAAAATATATGACGTTTTTATGTTTTATCGGCAGGAATATTGTTAAAAATTTGTTGCAACGTCTTTCGCAGTCCCCCTATGAAAGAAAAAGGCTTGACTGCCTAAAACAATCAAGCCTCTTGATAATATTTATTTTAAATCAAATTTTTAACTACTGCCAATTCCATTTTGTCAGCAGGAATTACTTCATCATGCAGTACAGGCAAGTTTTGCAATTCCAGCATCTTCGGCGGTACGGCTACACCTGTCTTAGCGTGCAACTCTTCTAAAACGGCAAAAGCATTTTCCTCGCGAACAGGCTTATCCTCTAAAGCAGATAAAACGCTGTCGCTGAATTTATACGGGCTGGCAGTGGACAGTACTACGGTATAAGTATCATCACCGGTCAGCAGGCGATATTTTTCTAAAGCACGCCAAGCAACAGCAGTATGCGTATCCATCAGATAGTGATAATCGCTGTAGATACGGCCGATGGTTTCCTTAGTTTCTACCTCGTCCACCCAGGCAGCAAAAAATTGTCTTTGAATAGATTTCAGTTCTTCGCCTTCCACCTGATAACAGCCGTCATTATTCAAGCGTTTCATATAATCGCTGACACGTTCTGTATCATGGTCGGTGATATTATATAACAAACGTTCCAGATTGCTGGAAACAAGAATATCCATGGAAGGAGAAATAGTTTTGAAGAATTCACGACGTTTGTCATAAATACCGCTGTTGATAAAATCGGTCAAAACATTATTGCTATTAGAAGCACATAACAAGCGGTCTATAGGCAGACCCATGAGCTTAGCATAATAGCCGGCCAGAATATTACCGAAGTTACCGGTCGGTACAACAAAATTAATAGAATCTCCGATTTCGATTTTCTTCGCCTTCACCGCATCAACATAGGCACTGAAATAATACACAATCTGCGGTACTAAACGCCCCCAGTTAATAGAGTTGGCAGAAGAGAAAGTGTAACCCTTTTTCTCCAGCTCGTCGCTCAAAATAGTATTACCGAAAATCTCCTTAACACCGCGTTGAGCATCATCAAAATTACCTTCAATACCGAAAACTTTAACGTTTTTGCCGGCCTGAGTAATCATCTGCTGTTTCTGGATGTCGCTGACGCCGTCACAAGGATAGAAAACGATAATCTGAGTACCCTCAACATCGGCAAAGCCCTCTAAAGCGGCCTTACCGGTATCACCGGAGGTAGCAACCAAAATAACGATTTTATTAGTTTCACCGGTCTTTTTAATAGAACGGGTCAATAACTGCGGCAACAATTGCAATGCCATATCCTTAAAAGCAGAGGTGGGACCATGCCATAATTCCAGCACGCCGGTATCCTCGTTAACCTGCACCAGAGGCACAGTATTTTCGCCGAATTTGCCGTTACCGTAGGCAGCATTTACACATTCACGCAGCTCATCCTCAGAAAAATCGGTCAGGAACTGCAGTAAAATATCAATGGCACGTTCAGTATACGGTTTATTGCCCATGGCCTTAATATCGGACATACGCATTCTAGGAATATTCTGCGGTACGAACAGGCCGCCATCAGAGGCTAAGCCTTTAGTAATAGCATGAGCGGAAGAAACCATTTCTGTTTTGCCGCGGGTACTTACATATAACATATTAACAACCTACTTTCTCTGACAGCAGAGTTACGCAAAATAAAATTTTAAATCTGCAAAACAACCATCATTTTACACTACATAGCGCAAAAATAACGTCATCTGTCCTCTGCTACAGTAATTGTTGCAAGAAGCTTATCTTTTATATTATTTTTACTTATTCTATTCCCTAAGTTTAGAATATGTGTTTATAATATCATATTTTGTCTTTTCTAACAAGTATTACTGCTTATTTAGCAAAAATCAAATCAGCAACCACCGCATTAGCAGCCTTTTGTAAATCACTAGGTGCAGCAATAATCTGCATACCTCGTTGACCTGCACTGATGGCGATTTCCGGCCAGTTGTTGCTAGTAGCATCCATATATACAGGATAATTCTTTTTCGCACCCAAAGGAGAGCAACCACCGCGGATATAACCTGTCAAAGGCAGTACTTCTTTCAAATGCACCAGCTCGGCACGTTTATTACCACTGACCTTAGCCAAAGCCTTTAAATCCAGCTCGCCGTCGCCGGGGATAACGGCAAACATGACGCCGTTTTTGTCACCGCGGACACAGAGTGTCTTGAAAACCTGTGCCGCCGGCATACCGACCTCGGCAGCAACATGGACAGCGTCCAGATGCTCTTCATCCACAGGATATTCTACAAGGCGATAATTTATTTTTAAATCGTCCAATTTGCGTGCAGCATTAGTTTTTTTATTATGTTTCATAAGAATTGCCCCCTATATACCTAGAGAATTTTATTCACATTTGATATAATAACACTGTACTGCTATTCAGTGCAAATTTTCATGCCCCATTCCGAAAGGATTTTATCTTGAATATTAAAATAATATGCGGACAGATGGAAGTCATTCCTGCTCGTCCTGATTTAAATTACGAAAAAATTATTCACTGCATAACCAAAGCACGCCAGGAGCAGGCAGATATTCTGCTGCTGCCGGAAATGTGCTTATCCGGTTATCTTATCGGTGACATCTGGGAACAAAACAGCTTTTTAGAAGACTGTGAATATTATGCGCAGCAGATTGTTGCCCACAGCCAAGATTTATGCGTTATCTTCGGCAGTTTCGCACTGGAGCGGGATAAGCATAATGAAGACGGTCATATGCGTAAATATAACGCTGCCTTCGTCTGCCAAAACGGCAAGCTGCTGCCCGGTTACGCAGGACGCAATTTCATTATCAAAAACGCCCTGCCCAATTACCGCGAATTTGACGACAGCCGTTATTTCTACAGCCTGCACAAATTATGCTCCGAAGAAAACCGCTGCATAACCAAAACAATACAGCCTATCACTATCGACATCAAAGGTGCGAGCATCCCCATCGGCATCATGCTCTGCGAAGACGGCTGGACCGAAAACTATCAACTGGATACAGCGCAGGTACTGGCTGACAACGGCGCCCAACTCCTGTGTAACTTGTCCTGCTCCCCCTTTACCTTGGGCAAAAACAATAAACGCGAACGCATCTTCAGTGCCCAGGCGTACAAAACCGCTCTGCCCCTTGCTTACTGCAACAGCGTCGGTATGCAAAATAACGGGAAAAATATCTTTACTTTTGACGGTTGCAGCACCTTCTATACAGCCCAAGGCGAACCGGTTGCCGCAGCAGGTATGTATGAGGAAACTTTTTTGACTGTAGAGTGGAACACAAATGCGGATACCATTCATGCAAATTGTCCCCCTGCCGTAATCAAAGACCATACCAATGAAAGACAGATTGCGGAAATTTATCAGGCGATTAAATATGGTACTACTAAATTTTTGCAGCAATGCGGGATAAAAAAGATGACCATCGGACTTTCCGGCGGTATCGACAGTGCTGTTACCGCAGCCCTCTATGCCGATATTCTCGGTGCAGAAAACGTCCTGCTGCTCAATTTACCCTCTAAATATAACTCCGACACTACCCGTGACCTGGCTAAACAGCTGGCTCACGCACTAGGAGCTAATTATGCAGTCATGCCGATTACAGAAAGCTATGAACGAACCGTAAAACAGCTGGAAACCACGCCTATTACCAATATGCAGACCCAGGAGCAGTTTAATTTACAGCTCACCACACTTATTAAAGAAAACATTCAAGCCCGTGACCGTGGTGCTCGTCTAATTGCCGCTGCCTCAGCAGCCTTCGGCGGAGCCTTCAGCTGTAACTCCAATAAAACAGAAATCAGCATCGGCTATGCCACATTTTATGGTGATATTGCCGGTGCCGCAGCCATCATCGGCGATTTGTGGAAACATCAGGTATATGCCTTAGGCCACTACCTCAACGAGAAAGTTTTCGGCCGTGAAGTCATCCCGCAAGCTATTTTCCACATCCGCCCCAGTGCCGAACTCTCTGACAGCCAAACCGTCGGCAACGGTGGTGACCCGTTGATTTATCCCTACCATGATTATCTTCTGCGTGCCTTCATCGAACATTGGCAGAAAACATCTCCGGCAGATATTCTGCGTTGGTATAAAGAAGGTGTTCTGGCGGAAAAAATCGGCTGTACCGAAGAAGCCTTGCAAACAGCCTGCCCGACACCCGAAATTTTAATCACTGATTTAGAACGCTGGTGGAAACTCTTCTCCGGCTTTGCTGTTGCCAAACGTATTCAGGCCCCGCCTATTCTGGCACTCTCTAAACGTGCCTTTGGCTACGATCACCGCGAAGCACAGCTCATACCCTACTTCTCCCGCGAGTATTATTTATTAAAAGCTGAACTTACAAAAAAATAATACTATTTTACTTGACTTTTTGTTGCTATAGTAGTATACTATTTCAAGTAATCGGGGTGTAGCGCAGTTTGGTAGCGCGCCTGCCTTGGGAGCAGGGTGTCGCAGGTTCGAATCCTGCCACTCCGACCAAGTTTTTTTGCGGGTGTAGTTTAGTGGTAAAACCTCAGCCTTCCAAGCTGATGTTGTGGGTTCGATTCCCATCGCCCGCTCCAACTCAATATGGTTCAGTAGCTCAGTTGGATAGAGCAACGGCCTTCTAAGCCGTGGGTCGGGGGTTCGAATCCCTCCTGGATCACCACGAAGAATAACGCTAAAGCCTTTGTTTTCAAGGGGTTTAGCGTTTTTTGTTTATTTTCACGCAGGAGAGATATTGCCTATAATTACCCGTTTTTTACTGCTTTTTCCGACCGCGTTGCACCCGCGTTGCACCCGCGTTAATTAAATCAGTTTGAAAATCAGTTGAAATTACTACTTTTTTAGCAAATTTTAAAAATAATTTTTTATGGTTCATTGTAAAATGAAATTGCACACCTTGAAAACAGAATAAAAATAGTCCATTGTGACCTCTTCATGTTAAAATTAAGCTACTACACAAAACTTACAAGGAGGCAATCACAATGGACTATACTCAAGATACCACAA
>UQWU01000061.1 GCA_900544885.1 uncultured Phascolarctobacterium sp.
TAACTTTAACCTGAGTTTTTATTTTACTTTACAGCTGTAATATATGATTATATTCTACGAAATATCAAGGCCTTTTTTTCATCACAGTAATACCTATAATCAACTACTAACAGCTGCTACAGACTGTCAGTACCTTTTTATAAAAAAAACAATACTGCTTTCTTTGATTACTGTTGAATAGCTCTTAGCAACACCCAAACTGCCTTGATAAAATTTAATACTTTGCTAAGCTAATTTAATATAACATACAATAAAATACTCATAATAAAGGAAGTATCTGCTTATGGAACTCTATATTGCCGGTGGTTGCGGCGAACACGGCCGTAACTGCTTCTATATAACAGACAAATTTAATAGTATTATTATCGATTGCGGTATGATGACAGGTAAAAAGGACTGTTATCCTCATATTACGCCTACCCAAATACGCAACGCCAGCTATCTTTTCTTAACCCATTCCCATGCCGACCACAGCGGTGCTCTTCCTTGGCTGCTACAAGAGGGCTTCAAGGGCGAAATCGTTATGACTCAAGCTACTGCTAATCAATTGGAAAATATGCGTATCCCCAATAAAATCATAATCATTGATAAAGCAACCGATCCTGAGCTAAAGCTATTATTAAATAGTTGGATTGGTCTTACCTGGGGGCGTAACGGCCATTGCGCCGGCAGCTGCTGGTATTTGATTGATTTCGGTGAAAATACCATCTTATGCAGCGGTGACTATGTCGAGGGTTCTTTGGCTTATCAATGCACTATTATTAAAGACATTACTGCCGATTTGGCTTTATTAGATAACGCTTATACACAAAATTCCTTAAGTAATGCTGAATTGCGCCACCAGTTTTGTGAGGAAGCTGCAAAATTACTCAACGAACGTCCCATATTAGTTTTGCCAGTACCTAAATATGGTCGTGGCTTAGATATGCTTCTAGATCTTCATGAGCTTTTCCAAAAATACGATTTATATGTAGATGCTCATCTGATAAATCAATTACAAAATCTTTATACTTATACTGATTGGCTACAAGCTGACGCTATTGCTAAGCTACACAACCTTACTTATCAAAGCTTCAACTATACCCAGAAATTAGAATCAGGTATTTACTTCATCAGCGACCCTCAAGTAAAAATTCCGGCTAATTATCGTATGCTGTGCAGTTTACAAGATAAAGGCTTCGCTTTAGCCAGCGGCCATTTAGAAAATAATAGCAATGCTCAGAAGCTTGCTGATAACAATTTATTAATTCAAGCTTTTTATCCTACTCATGGCAGTGACCAACAAATAGAAAACCTAGTAGCACGTAATCATTTTACTAAAATTATTACTACTCACTCTGATGCGAATAATTCACCTGCTCATATTGAGTTCGGTAAATAAAATTCACTTAACACACAAAAAGAGCTGTCAGCTTCAACTGCCAGCTCTTTTTGTATATGCACTTATTACAATTTAACGTCCAAAGAAGCGCTTACACCAACGCCTTGTACACGATTAACATCTTTATAATCAACTCTATCAACCGGAATCAATACTTTGCAGCGAATACCTAAAATAGTCTGCTCAATCATCAAAGCAGCCTTTACCTGATCTACCTTAGACTGCGGTCCTGATACCTGTGCAGCACCAGCTCTACTACCATCACCAACACCGATAATCGGCACAACTTTAGTTGCATCAGTAGTGCTTACACCGTATTTCGCCGTAACAGCATTAATGCCGTCATTCAAAGGTCCTGCCGTAGCATCAACAGCATAACCGATAATACCACCTTTTAAAACTTTATCTAAAATACCTGCCTGTGCAGGCGCCATACTATTACCTAAAACAAAACCACCAATTAAAGCCGCAACAATCCATTTCTTACTTTGCACAATACTTCCTCCTTTGCAAATTGTTTATATTATTTATATTCGACAAAGGATGAATAAAAGCCTTGCTTAAACTTGTAAAATTATCATGACAAAGTTATCTATTAGCTACTTTTAAACCCTGATCTTTTTCCTGCTGCAACACCGGCACCTGTAATACCTGTCCTGGATAAATATTACTATCAGCTATTTTATTAGTTTCACAGATACGGAAAACGACTTCACGAATATCTTCTTTATGACCTAAATGTTCGGTAGCAATACTCCATAAAGTATCACCTTCATCTACGATAACAGTCTGATTTACATAAACAGGATCATCAGCACACACAATAGTGTAACCGGTATATAAAATACATAAACAAAGAATAATATCTAAAATTTTTTTCATTTTCTCACCGCCTAACAAAATAGTGTTCGTTTATTTGCTTATATAATACTATTTAAGGCGAATTTTGTCAATAGTTTTATAAAATAATGTTCGTTTTTATTTATGAGTAACAAACACATTTCGCAATAAAAAAAGACCTCTGCGAATCAAATATCACAGAGGTCGCGATTATTAAATTTTAGTTTTTAGATTTTTTAACTTCTTCCAGTTTATTTTTCATCCAGTCAATCATCGCTAATTTACCGAATTCATGCCATGTTTCACATTCACTGTTTTTAGCAATATAAGCATTCCAATTATCTTGGTTAACATTTTCTACTTCTAACAGATTCATAATACCGAAACCACTACGCCAAATAATATCATCCATAGAAGTAAATTTGCTGTTCGCTTGCAGAAAAGTAGGATTGAACAGCTCTTGGAAAGTAATACGGCTCATAATTTTGCCAAGTTCTTTATCACCTTTAAAAATTTCCATATAATGGTTAAAGGTTTTATCTAATTCGTGCTTATCCATCTTCTAGCCTCCAAAAACAAGATATATGAATATTTTAACATAAATAATGCAAAAGGGGAAATATATTTGACAAAGGCAATTTCACAGGATATCCATAGTATTATCCATCTAAATTATTGAATTCCCCATAGCTTCATAGTAAAATAATAGTATTAAATAAAAATTCTATAAATAATATATAAATAAGCCATAGGTATGGCTTTAATTTTCCACAAGAAAGGATGTACGCGCATGAAAATTTCTACTAAAGGACGCTATGCCCTGCGTTTAATGATTGATTTATCCCTGAACAGCACCGGCGGCTTTATCCCTCTCAAAGCTATCGCCCCACGGCAGGAAATTTCCGATAAATACCTGGAGCAGATTATTCACCAGCTCAGTAAAGCCGGCTTTGTGCAAAGTGCTCGTGGTGCTCAAGGCGGCTATCGTTTAACACGTACACCGAAGGAATATACGGTAGGCGAAATTTTGCGTACTGTGGAAGGCAGTCTAGCTCCTGTATCATGTCTTAGCTGCAATACTCCCTGTGATAAAATTGACTCCTGCATTACTATCGGTTTATATAAGAAACTGCAGGATGCTATTGATAGCGTTGTAGACAATACTACCTTGGAAGATATGATTGCTGATTTCCATAAACGTCATACACATCACTATTGTAAAAAAGCTTGATAGCTTTAAGCAGAAACGGAAGCTTTTTTTATACTTTAAAATAATGGAGGTCTTAATAATGATTACCCGCGAAGAAGCCTGGAGTTTATTACGTAATTATAACAAAGAACAATTTCATCTGCGTCATGCCTTAACCGTTGAGGGTATTATGCGTTATTTTGCTCAAGAGCTCGGTTATACCGATGAAGTAGAATACTGGGGCATAGTCGGTCTGTTACATGACCTGGATTTTGAACAATATCCCGAAGAACACTGTGTTAAATCTCAGGAATTAATGCGTAAGCACGGTATCGACGAAAGCATTATCCATTCCACTGCTAGTCATGGATATGGTATGACCAAAGCCGACATTAAGCCTGAGCACCAAATGGAAAAAGTATTATTCGCTATCGACGAATTATCTGGCTTAATCGGTGCAGCAGCATTAATGCGTCCATCTAAAAGTGTTGAAGATATGGAGCTGAAATCTTTAAAGAAGAAATTTAAGGATAAAAAATTTGCTGCAGGCTGTAGCCGTGATGTTATTAAAGAAGGTGCTGAAATGCTCGGCTGGCCTTTAGACGAGCTTTTAGAAAAAACTATGATTGCTATGCGTGTCGATGAAGCAGCAATAAACAAAGTGTGCGAAGAATTATGAGAAAAAGCTTCACTATTACACTCACCTTCCTAGCTTTACTATTAAGCACCACTGCCTTAGCTACTCCGCCTAATCAAGCTGAAACTGCTTGGCAAAACTTCCAAAAAGAACCATCCACAGTAACTAATAAGCCCCTTCCTACACCTAGCACTAAGCACGTACCTATTGCTATCGAAACTAATGATGGTACTTATCAACATCCTACTACACCAGCTCAAGCCAAGGAGCATATCCAAGATACGCCAATAAAACAAACTGCTCCTAGTACGAAGCCATCAAAACCTCAGGATAAAATAGTTGCAGTAAAAGACCCTGGAAGAACAGTGCCTGTTGAAACAGCTGATGCTAAAAAAGCTATTATTGACAAAACACCGCACCCTGTTACGCCTAAACCGGCACCTAAACCAAGTCTTGTTAAAAAGCCTCCCATGACGAAACAGTTTATGCGTACACCGCAAAATTATGATTTCGAGCATATCGATAATCAATACGGTGGTTATGCAATAGATATACCCAAAGCCTTTGGTCCTGATTTACTGAATAACCTGCCAAACACTCAAGGACCGATGCTTGTCCGCGGCAGTAATAATTTATTAATGTGTGCCATAACTATGCTTGATGCTACCGACACCATTAGCTTTAAAAACAATCAACCATTGCCGACCTATTTAAATAAAAAAGTACTCTGGCAATGGCAGCATGGAAGTGGACTTATCTGGCACTGTGTATTAAGCACTCATGATGATTTCCATGGCGATAAACTAATTTTAGAAGCACAAACTACCGTTGGTGCGAAAACATACCAAATGCTGTTTATTATGCCAGATGCACAATATGCTACATATTTACCCCAAGCTCTATTTTCCTTAAACAGCTTTAAGCTAGTATCACAACAAAATACATCTTTATAATCTGCATATGCAAAAGCAGTCTTACCAAAAAGTAAGACTGCTTTTTTATTATTATTTTTAAGCTTCTTTACTAGCAGCAAAGGTATTGGTTAATTTAGCAAAATCCTCTAAACTTAAGGTTTCCGCACGACGCTTACCGTCAACACCAGCCAGTTCCAACCATTTTGCGACTTGCTCACCCTTTATACCCATATTTTTCAAAGAGTTGTTCAGCATTTTACGTCTTAAGGAAAATGCCGCCTTCACAACACGAAAGAATAATGCTTCATCACAAACCTCCACAGGCGGCTTGCTACGACGCTTGCAAACAATAACCGCAGAATCAACGGACGGTGCAGGAATAAAAGAGGACGGCGGTACAATAAAGGCAATTTCCGGTTCAGTATAATACTGAATAGCTACGGATAACGCACCATAATCCTTACCACCTGGCTTAGCTGCCATACGTTCAGCAACTTCTTTTTGCACCATAGCTACCAAGCGTTCCATTGGCAAACGCTTTTCCAGTAAAGCAAAAATAATCGGTGTAGTAATATAATATGGCAGATTAGCACAAACCTTAAATGTCGGCTGACCTACGGTTTCCATAATATCTACTTGCAGGATATCGCCACTGACAATACGTACATTATCATAACCATCTAAAGTAGTATCCAAAACAGGAAGCAAGCGTTTATCTAATTCAACTGCTACAACATTGGCTTTGCTTTCTGCTAAACCTTGAGTTAAGGTACCGATACCCGGACCTACTTCTAAAACAGTATCCTCTTCAGTAAGCTCAGCAGCTTCAACAATACGGCGTACAATATCCGCATCAATCAAAAAGTTCTGACCTAATTTTTTATCTGCACGTAATTTAAAGCGATGTAAGATATGATTAGTCACTTGAGGTGAAGCAATAATAGGTTTATCCACGTTTATTCTCCTATTGTCTTTAATGCAGCCAAAAATTCTTCACGGCTGACTCCATAATGATTTAATCGTTCTAAAAATTTCTTGGCATTACCATAGCCGATACCTAGAGCAGCGCCTAAAGCATCACGACGTACAGAGGCACGAGGACTGCCGTTTAAATCGTGCTGAAACAAATCATTGGCTGTAAATTCATTCTGCGGGCGATATTCATGATGACGTACTTTGCTTAAAGCAGCTAAAATAGCTTCTGGCTGAGCCTGTTCCACGCCTACATCATTATGTGCCGTTGCCTGATATTTAGGGATAAAAGCTTGTCCTGCATCAGGAAAACGCTCAGTTAGATAACGTCGGATACGCTCACCGGCACCATCAGGATCCGTTAAAATAATAATCCCACGCTTCTTGTAAGCGGCTTCTATCTGTTTTAAGGTATAAGGAGCCAAAGTAAAGCCTCCGGTTTCAATCGTATCAGCCTCTAAAGCCTTACTTATAGCTACTGTATCCATTTTTCCCTCAACAACGAGCACTTCTTTTAACATATACTAATATCCACCTCAATCAGCAAGAATATATACTTCTACATCACGTCTGCCCCAGTTAATGGCACTATGATAATCATTGAAGAACACGTCTATTCTATTGCCTACCATATCACCACCTGTATCACCTGCCATAGCAATACCATAGCCGGGAATATACATTTTAGTATAATAAGGAATCATACTCGGGTCTACGGCAACAATCCCTTCGTAGGGGACGATACCGATAGCGGTTCTATTTCCTGTCGGCACATAGGCAGTGGAGTGAACAGTAATTTTTTTAGTATAGCGTTTATAACCTTCCGGAGTATAGACACTCATCGCCATACCGCGACGAATAATCTTGGCTTCCAGTTCTACAATAACTTCTCTTGCCAATTCAGTAACAGAATGAGTACCATCACTGTTTTTTACACGTTTGGAAACAATAGTAGCCTTGCCTTCCTTACCTTGGCTGGTTACTTGTTCCACACCAAAATTCATACTGTGGTCATCCTGATATTGTACAGGAATATCCACACTAGCTTCCTTAAACTGCAATTCTTCATCGTCATTTAAAACGTAAACCTGCATATTAGGTCTTAAAGTATCTTTGACACTGGGATAAACGCGTTTAGACTTAAAGCGAATCCCCAGGTTCTTTAAAGCTTCGCCGATAGTGGCTTTAGAGCTTTTATACTCAATAGTTTTTTCGCCGATAATTACAGTAAAAGGTATTCCTCTGACAACCTCAATAACGCTGCCGTCCTGAACATTAGAATTTCTACCTTGCAGCTTCCAACCATCACCGGGAGCTAATACAACACCTGCTTCCAGTAAAATCTGGCGGGGGTCACTAGTGTTAGTGCGCAGTTCTTTCTTTTGTCCATCAACAACAACTGTTATATGCCTTGTCACATCAAAACCTGTTAAAAACGGTAGAATAAGCATTAATACTACGGCTACCGCTAAACAATGTAACTGTAATCTGCATATATTCTTAAACATAAAAACCTCCTTAACACGTTCATTATTTTAACATAAATTTAGCAAAACCGTCAAATAACACAAAATGAACGATATTAAGTAATTTTTTGATATTTTAGTAGTTTAATTTATATGCATAAAAATAATAAAAGGTTCATTGTAAAATGAAATTGCACACCTTGAAAACAGAATAAAAATAGT
>UQWU01000062.1 GCA_900544885.1 uncultured Phascolarctobacterium sp.
ACTACGGCAATAAAATCCGCCTGCCATTTTGCCGTGGCTACCGGTGGTACATTGGCACGTCAGATGGTAAAGCAGGCACGCCCGAAAGCCATTGTGGCTGTAGCCTGTGAACGCGATTTAACAAGTGGTATTCAGGATGTTTTCCCCTTACCGGTGCTGGGTGTTTTAAATGAGCGTCCCTTCGGCCCGTGTTTTAATACCCGAGTAGATATCAAAAAATTGGAAGCAGCTATTTTAGCTTTTATGGAAGACGATGAAATGACAGAGGAGAAGTATGCAAAAGCAGACAGCAAAGCAAAATAAACAACAGAACAAAAAGCAGTATACAGCACGCAGTGCAGCTCTTATGCTGCTGCGTCAGATTTTAAAGGATGGTGCTTATACTAATATTGCCATCAGCCAGTTCCTGCAGCGTCATCCCTTAGAGGATTTGGAGCGCCGCTTCTTTACCGAGTTGGTGTATGGTACAGTAAAGGCTTTGGGTACCTTGGATTGGTATCTGGAGCAATGCGTTAACCGTCCGTTAGAAAAGGTAGCACCTGATATTTTAAATATTCTGCGTCTTGGTGCCTACCAGCTTTTATATCTGGAGCGTATTCCTGCATCCGCAGCCTGCAACGAATCTGTAAAATTAGCCCGTAGTGTCAGTCATGAAGGCAGTGCTAAATTTGTTAACGGCGTTCTGCGCGGCCTGTTGCGTAAGCAGGAAGCAGGAGAATTTGCTTTCCCTGATGCTACTGCTGATGATGCTGGGTATCTGGCGTTAAAATATTATCATCCGCGTTGGCTTGTAAAACGCTGGCTTGGTCCTTGGGGACGTGGTGGTACAGAACGTTTATTAGAATTTAATAATAGTGCTGCACCTGTCTGCCTGCGTGTCAATACCATGGTCATGAACCGTGGTGAATTCGTTACTAAATTAGAAGAAGCCGGCTGTATTGTGCATCCGTCAACCTGGAGTGCTGATGGTGTGGTATGTGAAAAGCTGCCGGCACTGCAAAATGTGTTTGCACAGCTGCATAATGCTTTTTATGTCCAAGACGAAAGCTCTATGCTCGTTGCTGATGTAGTAGATGCTAAGCCAGGTATGCAAGTACTTGATTTGTGCAGTGCTCCTGGCGGCAAAAGTACCCATTTAGCACAAAGAATGGCAAATCAAGGAAGTATTATTTCCTGTGATATACACGAGCATAAGCTGAAATTGATTGCTGCTAATGCCAATCGTTTAGGTTTATCAATAATTACCCCCTTACAAAATGATGCTTGTGAACTGCGCAGCGAGTGGCAGAAAAAATTCGACCGAGTTTTAGTAGACGCACCCTGCTCCGGTATGGGCGTGCTGCGTCGTCGTGCAGAAGCAAGATGGCGTAAAACTCGTCACGATTTAAAACTGTTTCCTCCGTTGCAGTTGAAGATTTTGGATAATGCTGCCGAATATGTGGCAGATGGCGGTTTATTAGTTTATAGTACTTGTACTATAGAACAGTCGGAAAATCACTATTTAGTTGAAGAGTTTTTAAGCAAGCATCCTGATTGGGAAAGATGTCCGTTTACTCATCCTCAAAGTGGAGAAGTGGTTGCAGAATTGCAATTATTACCGCAGGTTGATGGGGTAGATGGTTTTTATATTTGTGCTTTACGTAAAAAAGCGTAAGGCCGAGCGTTGATTAAGAAAAGATAAGCATGATGAAACAAGAAATATTTGGCTTAACAATAGAAGAATTACAAAATTTATTTGTCGAGCAAGGTTTAAAAAAATTCCGTGCTAAACAAGTATTCCAATGGCTGTATCAAAAGTCGGTATTTGATTTTGCTGCTATGCATAATCTAAGTAAGGCAGATATTGCATTATTAGAAGAAAAGTTTACTATTCTGCCACGTCGTATTGAGATTTTGCGTGAACAGAATTCTACTGACGGTCTGACCAGCAAATTATTATTGGGTTTGCCAGATGGCAACAGCGTAGAAACAGTTTTAATGCACCATGATTATGGCTACAGCGTCTGCGTATCCAGTCAGGTAGGTTGTGATATGCACTGTGCCTTTTGTGCCAGTGGTTTAAATGGCGCTGTACGCAACTTGACGGCGGCAGAAATTGTTGCTCAGGTTTACTTATTTAACGAGCGTCTGCGTGATGAAAAGGTCATGGTAAGCCGCGTGGTAGTCATGGGCAGCGGTGAGCCGATGCTGAATTTTGACGCCGTGTTAGGTGCACTTGATTTTCTGCATCGTGAAGATACCTGCCTGATGAGTTACCGTAATATGACTATTTCTACTTGTGGTATTATCCCGGGAATTGTGCGTCTGGCGGAGCAGGGCAAACCTATTAATCTGGCTATTTCTCTGCACGCAGTAAAAAATGAGCTACGTACGGAGATGATGCCGGTAAATAAGGGTTTCCCTTTTGTTGATGTTATTACAGCCGCTGAAGAATATAGTAAAGCAGGCGGTCGTCAGGTAACCTACGAATATATTCTGCTCAAAGGTAAAAATGACAGTACTCAGGATGCGGAGCTGTTGAGCAATTATCTGCGCTATAAGCATGCAACTGTCAACCTGATTCCTGCAAATCCGGTGCCGGAACAGGGCTTTGAACGTCCCTCGAAAATGGCAGTGGAAAGATTTTTACAGGTGTTGCAGAAAAACAGAATCAATGCGACTGTACGTAAAGAAATGGGTAAGGATATTGATGCGGCCTGCGGTCAGCTGCGGGCTAAATTTGCCAAAGAACAGGAGCAAAAATAATGCAGGTAGTCAGCAGAACACATGTGGGATTAGTTAGAGAAAATAACGAAGACGCACTGCTTGTGCGTACCCCCTATCTTTTTGCCGTTGCTGATGGGATGGGAGGCTATGCGGCAGGCGAAATTGCCAGCCGTTCTACGATTAAAGCTTTTGAAGCTGCAACCTATAAGCTGAGGCATGAAGCCAGTGAACAGGATGTAAAAAGTATGTTGCTGGACGCTTTTGCCAAGGCTAATGACCATGTTTTCAAAATGGCCGAGCACAACGATAAGTATACAGGCATGGGCACGACGATGACAGCATTGTATCTGCCTGATGAGCAGACAGGTTATGTTTGTCATATCGGTGACAGTCGTTTATATTTATATCGTGATAGTGTTCTGCGACAGGTGACAGAGGATCATACCTATGTTGCCGACCTGCAGAAGCAAGGCAAGCTTACTGATGAGGAGGCCTTTATTCATCCGCAGCGAAATATTTTGCTACAGGCTATGGGTATAGGTCATGATATCAAGGCTGACTTTGTACATCTGAATTTAAAGCAGGGTGACCGACTGCTTTTGTGCAGTGACGGGTTATCTGATATGCTGCGTAATAGTGAGATTGCCGAGCTTATGGCTGAGGCTGATGTGGAGAAAGCCGCTGATAAGCTCTTGGCACGGAGTTTGGATAATGGCGGTCGCGATAATGTGTCCTTGATACTTATCGACTTAGCCGGGGAGGAAAGCTGTAATGGATAAAGACACCATTTTAAACGGACGATATAAAATTATCCGTCCTATCGGTTATGGCGGTATGGCCGAAGTTTTTTTGGCACATGACCAGCTTTTGGATCGCAATGTAGCAGTAAAAATGCTGCGAGATCAGTTCCTGCAGGATAAAGAGCTTTTAGAGCAGTTCAGACGCGAAGCGAAATCTGCTGCCCGTCTGGTACATCCTTATATTATCAATATCTATGATGTAGCTTCTGAAGGCAATAACCAATATATTGTTATGGAATACGTTGACGGCGTTACTTTGAAGGAGTATATGCAGGAGCATAAACTTAGCCTGAATGCGGCACTGGAAATCGGTGTACGTTTGGCAGATGCACTGCAGCATGCTCATAGCCATAATGTTATTCACTGCGATATTAAGCCGCAGAATATTTTAATTGATAAAAATCTGAATCCTAAGATTGCCGATTTCGGTATTGCTAAAATGATTACTAATCAGACAATGGTTTATTCCGGCTCGGTAATGGGTTCCGTACATTATATCTCTCCGGAGCAGGCTAGCGGTGGGCAGATTACTGCCTGTAGCGATGTTTATTCTTTAGGTGTAGTGTTGTTTGAAATGTTGACAGGTACTGTGCCCTATACTGGTTCTACTGCTGTGGCTGTAGCCATGATGCATGTGGAAAAACCAGTGCCGCAGCTAAAGGATTATATGGATGATGTTCCTGACGGCTTGCAGGCAATTATCGATAAGACATTGGCAAAGCGTTGTGAAGATCGTTACGCTGATGCTAAAGAGCTGCGCCGCAGTCTGTTGAATTTGAAGATGCGTTTATTTCCGTTCAGTAGCGAAGATTATAAGCAGGAGCTGGGTACGTTAAAAGCACCTGCTCCACGTCAGGAAGCACGTGATGATGGTGCTACTGTCATTATGAAGCCAGTCAGAGCGAAAAAGGATTTATTTGCTGATCAGCATAGGACTGAGCAGGCACCTGTGCAGGAACAGGCTGCTGTTACTGAGGGAGATGGAAACGGTATTATGCCTAAGAAAAAAATTAACTACACCAAGCTTTTAATGATGATTACAGCTGCTGTAGTTTGTATTTCTGTAATTGCACATTTTATCTTTAACCGTAATTTGCAGGAAATTCCTGTACCTGATGTTACAAACATGACTGTTGTCGAAGCACAGAAAATGTTGGAGGAAAAGGAATTTAAAGTTGAGCTTGAAGAAGCTTATGGCGATCCGGATAAGTATAAGGCAGGTACTGTTATGAAGCAATCTCCTAAAGCAGGTGAAAAGCGTAAACAGGGCAGTCTGATTATCCTGACTATCTGCCGTGGTGCTGAGCTTAAGTCTGTACCAGAGGTTATCGGTATGTCGCTGTCTAAGGCCGAGGCAACATTGGAAAGTGCTGGGTTCCGAGTAGGTAAGATTACGAAGAAGCATGTTGACGGTGAGCGTGTCGGTGCTGTTTTAGGTCAAGCACCTAAGGCACTGGATAAAGCGCCTAAGGGCAGTAGCATTGATTTAGTAGTCAACGAGGGCGATAAGGAAATTCCGAATGTTATCGGTAAATCTATTAATGATGCTAAAAAGATTTTAGAGCAAGCAGGCTTGAAATTAGGCGAAGTGAAAAAGGTTAACGATAGCAGTGTAGCGAAAAATGTAGTTTTGTCTACCAATCCTAATGCAGGTACAAAGGTAAGTGCCGGTGATGCGGTAAGTATTACTGTTGCCGAAGGCAGCGGTGAGAAAAAGAGTACCTATGTGGACTTTGTAGTACCGGGCAATGATATTACTGATGTGCAGGTAATTTTACAGGATGCTGAAGGTAAGCGCACCTTATACAGCGGCAAGCAGCCAGGTGGTGTACGTCTGCGTCAGCGTGTGGACTATGTAGGCACTGCTCATGTAGAATTTATCTGCAACGGCAAAGTAATTAGTGAAAAGGAAATTTAGAAGATGGCAGAATTACAGGGAAGAGTCCTGAAAAATTATAATGGCTATTATTATGTACAGGTGGATGAGGAACAAAAGCTGTATACCTGTAAGCTCAAGGGTAAAATGAAAAAGAATCGTTTTTCTCTGGCTACAGGTGATATCGTCAGCTTTGAGGCAGGAGAAAAGGATGAGGGCATGATTACTAAAGTTATGCCACGTAAAAATTTTCTGCTGCGTCCGACTATGGCTAATTTAGATTTATTTGTAGCTACATTTGCCTGCGCATCTCCTGATTTCAGCTTCCTTTTGGCGGACAAGCTGCTAGCTTTGGCGGAGCTGGCCCATATTCCGGCAATTTTGGTGTTGAATAAAGCTGATAATGCACCGGTAGGCTTAATCGAACAGGTGAAGAGCGTATATGGTAAAATCGGCTATGAGGTATATGCTATTTCTGCACAAAACGGTACAGGTATTGCTGAGCTGCGTACTCGTCTGCGGGGGAAAATCTGTGCCTTCGGTGGTCCGTCAGGCGTTGGTAAATCTTCTACAATTAATGCTATTGATAGCAGTGTAGAACTGCGTACAGGTGCTGTCAGCGAAAAAATAGGCCGTGGTAAGCATACTACACGCTATGCTCAGTTACTGCCTTTTGATGAAGGTTATATTGCTGATACTCCAGGCTTCGGCAATCTTTTGCTAGAGGGGCTAGAGGAGGATATGGCTGTATATTCCTTCCGTGAATTTGCTGAATACGAGCATGGCTGCCGTTTCTGTCCTTGCACCCATACTCATGAGCCTGTTTGTGGTGTTAAGCAGGCTGTCGAGGCAGGTGAGATTGCTCCTAGCCGTTACGAATCTTATTTGAATATGCGTGAAGAAATTAAGGAACTACAAGAGAGAGAGGGAAAGAAATGATGATTAAGGTTGCTCCGTCTATTTTATCTGCTGATTTTGCTTTTTTAGCAGACGAAATCAAAAAAATTGAAAAGGCAGGTGCTGATTGGGTACATATCGATGTTATGGATGGTCAATTTGTACCTAACCTGACCTTTGGTGCTCCCGTAGTAAAGAAAATCCGCAAGGTAACCGATTTATTCTTTGACTGCCATTTAATGGTAGAAAATCCGGAAAAATATATTGCTGATTTTAAAGCTGCCGGTGCAGACCAAATCGTAGTGCACGTAGAAACTACTAAACATTTACATCGTTGCATTCAACAAATCAAAGGTGAAGGTATGAAAGCAGGTGTGGCTTTAAATCCGGCAACATCTTTGAGCACTGTGGAAGAAATTCTGCCTTATGTTGATATGGTACTTTTGATGACTGTTAACCCAGGCTTTGGTGGTCAATCTTTCATCGAAGGCGTTGTACCGAAAATTAAACGTCTGCGTGCTATGATTGAAGCTGCAGGTCTTGATGTTGATGTTCAGGTTGATGGCGGTATTAACGATAAGACCTCTAAAATCGTTCGTGAGGCAGGTGCGAACATTCTCGTAGCCGGTTCTTACGTGTATGGTGCCGAAGATACTAAAGCGGCAATTTCTTCATTAAAAGCTTAAGGTTCATTGTAAAATGAAATTGCACACCTTGAAAACAGAATAAAAATAGTCCATTGTGACCTCTTCATGTTAAAATTAAGCTGCGAAACAAAACTTACAAGGAGGCAATCACAATGGACTATACTCAAGATACCACAAAACACACAAAAGGTAAACATTTTTCTTATGGTGACCGCAGAGAATTACA
>UQWU01000063.1 GCA_900544885.1 uncultured Phascolarctobacterium sp.
AAATAATAATTAAAATAATTTTACTATTATAAAATGCATATATTTTCTATAATAGAAGAACAAAAAATAAAACTAACTACTGTTTGTTTACAAGATATTAGTTGAGAAAAATATACAATTATATTATGCGTAAAATTAAGAGAAAATGCAAGGAGTTTTGTAAATTATTGGTAAAAGCCATGAATTTTGGATGTTTATTAGGGAAAATTGATTTGAGATTAAAAACCTAGTGCAACAAATCGCCTAATGTGTTAAAATATATACGAAACTGTAATAATAACCTCGAAGTTCTGGATTGGAGGCTGTGTATATGAATAATATCAGAAGAATTTTTGTGGAGAAAAAGGATGCTTTTGCTGTTGAAGCACATGGTTTGCTTGCGGATTTACGTAACAACCTGGGCATGAGCGGCTTGAAGAATATCCGTATCGTCAACCGTTATGATGTAATGGGTTTAAGCGATGAAGAATTTGCTATGGCGAAGGCTTTGGTTCTGTCCGAACCCCCTGTGGACACTGTAGTGGAAGAAAATCTGCCGCTGGCTGCGAATGAGCAGGCTTTTGCCGTAGAGCTGCTGCCCGGTCAATATGATCAACGTGAAGATTTTGCTGAACAATGCATTCAATTGATTACTCAAAAAGATCGTCCGATGGTTGCTGCTGCTAAGGTTTATGTTCTGGAAGGTGAGCTTTCCGCTGATGAAGTAGCCAAAATCAAAGCTTACTGCATCAACCCTATCGAAGCTCGTGAAGCAGAACAAGGTAAACCTGAAACTTTGATTGCTACCTGCGAAGAACCGGAAAAAGTAAAATCTGTTACCGGTTTCCTGACCATGAGCAAGGAAGAAGCTGAAGCATTACGTCAGTCCATGGGTTTGGCAATGAGCTTGGACGATTTACTGTGGTGCCAAAAATACTTTAATGAAGAACATCGCGAACCGACAATCACCGAAATTCGCGTATTAGATACTTATTGGTCTGATCACTGCCGTCATACCACTTTCATGACTCAAATCGAAGATGTGGAAATCATTCCCGGCAACTTCACCAATCCGGTACAAGAAGCTTATGATAAATATATGGCTGCCCGTGATGAAGTTTATGGTGAAGATACTACTCGTCCTGTAACCTTAATGGATATTGCAGTTATCGGTATGAAGAAGCTGCGTAAAGAAGGTAAACTGGAAGATTTAGATCAATCCGAAGAAATCAATGCTTGCTCCATCGTTGTGCCTATCGAAGTAGATGGCAAAACTGAAGAGTGGCTGGTAATGTTCAAAAATGAAACTCATAACCATCCGACCGAAATCGAACCGTTCGGCGGTGCTGCAACCTGCCTCGGCGGTGCAATCCGCGATCCTCTGTCCGGTCGTTCTTATGTATACCAAGCTATGCGTGTAACCGGTTCCGCAGATCCGCGTACACCCATTAGCGAAACTTTATCCGGCAAACTGCCGCAACGTAAAATCACTATCGGTGCTGCTGCCGGCTATAGCTCCTATGGTAACCAAATCGGCTTGGCTACTGGTCATGTACAAGAATATTATCATGAAAAATTTGTTGCTAAACGTATGGAAATCGGCGGTGTAATGGGTGCTGCTCCGCGTAGTGCTGTTCGTCGTGAACGTCCTGTTGCCGGCGATATCGTAGTTCTGTTAGGCGGAAAAACCGGCCGTGACGGCTGTGGTGGTGCAACCGGTTCTTCTAAAGAGCATACTGTTGATTCTTTGATGAGCTGCGGTGCTGAAGTACAAAAAGGTAATCCGCCTACTGAACGTAAAATCCAACGCTTATTCCGTAATCCTGCTGTAACTGCAATGATTAAACGCTGCAATGACTTTGGTGCAGGTGGTGTTTCTGTTGCAATCGGCGAATTGACCGATGGTTTAGTAATTGATTTGGATGAAGTTCCGAAAAAATATGATGGCTTGGATGGTACTGAGCTGGCTATTTCCGAATCTCAAGAACGTATGGCAGTAGTTATCGAAGCTGTTAACCGCGATGCGTTCATTAAATATGCTGACGAAGAAAACCTGGAAGCTACTGTAGTAGCAGAGGTTACTGAAGATCCCCGTCTGGTTATGTTCTGGCGTGGCGATAAAATCGTTGACCTTTCCCGTGCTTTCCTCGATACCAACGGTGTTGCGCAACATACTAACATCACTGTTGCTGAAGAAGCAGAAGAAAATGTTTTTGAAAAGGTTCCTGCTGTTGTAACCGAAGCAGCAGATTTGAAAACTGCTTGGCTGCATAACCTGGGCCGTTTGAATGTTTGCAGCGAAAAAGGTTTGTCCGAACGTTTTGACAGCACCATAGGTCGCGGTACAGTAATGATGCCGTTCGGTGGTAAAACCCAATTAACTCCGTCCGAAGGTATGGTAGGTCGTATTCCTGTTCTGCATGGCAATACCACTGCTGCTTCTGTAATGGCTTGCGGCTATAATCCGGATGTTGCTTGCTGGAGTCCGTTCCATGGCGCTATGTACGCTGTAATCGAATCCGTAGTACGTGCAGTTGCACTGGGTGCAGACCCTGCAAAACTGCGTCTGACTTTACAAGAATACTTCCCGAAACTGCATGACAGCAAGAGCTGGGGTCAACCGTTTAGTGCTTTGCTGGGTGCTTTCACTGCTTTAGATGCTTTGGAACTGCCGGCAATCGGTGGTAAAGATTCTATGAGCGGTACCTTTATGGATAAAACTGTTCCGCCGACATTGGTATCCTTTGCTGTTGGCGTAATCGATGGTGATAAAGCTGTATCTGCTGAATTTAAAGCAGCTGGAGATAAGGTAGTATTCCTGTCCTGCCCGCGTAATAATGATGAAGTAGTTGATTTTGCAGCTCTGCGTAAAAACCTGACTGCTGTTCACAATGCAATGGAAGCAGGTAAAATTGCTGCCGCTGCTGCTGTAAAAGAAGGCGGTATCGCTGCTCTCGTAACTACTATGGCTATGGGCAATGAGCTGGGCTTTGAATTTATCAAACCGTTCCATGATACTGACAGTCTCTTCACTCTGCAACCTGGTGGCTTAGTTCTGGAGCTGGCAGCAGGTGTTGAACCGGAAGAATTGTTTGACGGCTTAGACTTCATGCTCTTAGGTCATACCACTGCTGAAGCAGGTATCTCCATTAATGATACTGTTATCGCTGCTGATGTAGCTTTGGCTGCTTATCGTGAACCGCTGCAAAGCATTTTCCCTGACAGCCTGCCGAAAGTAGAAGAACCTGCTGATATTAATATGCCGCTGTACAAAGCTGACATGGCTTTGACTGCTCCTGTAAATATTGCTAAACCGCGTGTATTTATTCCTGTTTTCCCGGGTAATAACTGCGAATATGATAGTGCACGTGCTTTTGAAGCTGCAGGTGCAGAAGCTAATACCTTTATCGTACGTAACCTGACTGCTGCTGCAATCGAAGAATCTGTAGAAGCAATGGTTAAATATATCAATAACTCTCAAATCGTGATGATTCCTGGTGGTTTCAGTGCCGGTGACGAACCTGACGGCAGCGGTAAATTCATCGCTACTATGTTCCGTAACCCTCGTATCAAAGAAGCTATCAGCAATCTGTTAGAAAACCGTGATGGCTTAATGCTGGGTATCTGCAACGGCTTCCAAGCATTGATTAAACTTGGTCTTGTTCCTTATGGCGACATCCGTGATTTGAATGCAGAATCTCCGACACTGACATTCAACAATATCGGCCGTCATATTTCTCAAATCGTTACTACTAGAGTTGTTTCCAACAAATCTCCGTGGCTCAGCTGCTGCGAACCCGGCGAAGAACATGCTATTGCCGTATCTCACGGTGAAGGCCGTTTCTACGCTCCGGAAAGCGTAATCAAAGAGCTGTTTGCTAATGGTCAGGTTGCAACTCAATATGTTAACGCTCAAGGTGTACCGACCATGAATACTCCGTGCAATCCTAACGGCAGCTTATATGCTATCGAAGGTATTACTAGCCCTGACGGTCGTATCTTAGGTAAAATGGGTCACAGCGAACGTTTTGCACCGGGCCTGTTCCGTAACATTGCCGGCGAAAAAGACCAAAAAATCTTCAAATCCGGTGTTCTGTACTTCAAATAAGCTGTACGCTAGCTTTTAGCTAAAAATTAAAGGAGCTTTACTCATATGAGTGAAGCTCCTTTTTATATGTAAGCAGTATTTTAAATTACATAATATTTTTCAACAGGAATATCCAAAAGAAAAAGGCGGCAAATAATAAAAATGCACAGATAGAAGAAAAAAGTAAGATAATGCCTACTTTTACCAATTGACTTCTGCCCTCAAGCCAAGCATTAGCATTCTTTATTTCTTTTGCAAAGATATAAGCTAGACCGATAACAGCAATGCTGGCAATCACAATAAAAAAATAGTGGGAAAGGTCGATACCGAAAAGCTGCAATTGTATTGTGTGCATCATCCAGAGATAGAATAAAAGTCCGGCGAGAAGAAATGCTATAGTTCCGTATAAATAATTAGTCCAAGAAATACTTCGTTTCAAGTGCTTCTTAGCCGTCTTATTATGTTTTACCGCGTCGCCATTGGGATCGGTGTATCTTTGATATAAGTCATCAAAGCCGGCCAAAATATGCGGTGGTATATCCTTTTCATCAATAGGCGTTGTTTTACCGTCGCTGGTTTGAAAATATTTAGGTTTACCGCCGTTATTACGTTTTATGGTATATTGTACTTGATGTTTTTGTTCCATTTGCAGCACCTCTTTGGCTGTTAAGAAAGAGTTATCGTTAGTTACCCAAAGCTAACAATAATTAATTTTATAGTCATAGGGGAGTGAAGACGGCTTAATGCTTGCTGATGAAGCAGAGGAGAACTGCCAGGATAAGAATGCCGATTAACAGAAATCTTTTGATGATTTTGGTGATATGATTACTTCTAGCGACTTGCAGTTTGTCAATTTCTGCCTGCACCTCTTGGTCAAAGAAATCTTGCATATCCGACGGTAAATCGGTTTTCTTGATTTCCGTAGTTGTGTAACCTTCGTGCTTTAGATAATGACATTTCCCACCCTTATATTTTAAGGAATAAGTAGTCTTTTCCGTCTTTTCCGTCTTCTCCATCTGCTCATCTTCTTCTTGATTTGTTTATGGTTATATTAATCTAGTATCAGCATAGCGGGAAGCAGAGGTAGCCGCAAGCAGAGCAAGATAAAATATAGGTAAAATTTTCTAACGCTTATTCGTAGCAAAAAAAGAGCCTTACTCGAAAAGTAAGACTCTAAAATTTGTGTTATTGTAATAATTTAGCTATTTCCGGAAGCGGTGCCACACTGCGTTGGAGTATACCGTGCATATAGGCGATGGCAATGCCGTAATTAGTCATAGGCACGTTTTGCTGTTGTGCTGATTTATTTCTATGCTGCATGGCTTTTTCGTTGAGCATACACGCACCACAGTGAATAATCAGTTTGTAGGGTGTTAAGTCTTCAGGAAAGTCGCCACCACTGCTGAAAACAAATTCCGGCTCGCACTGACAGTAATTACGTACCCAGCCAGGCATTTTTACAGTGCCGATATCCTGGCATTGGCGATGATGGGTGCAGCCTTCGCTGATTAAAACTTTATCGCCGTCTTTCAATGTATCCAGAACACGTACGGCTTTGACAGCTTGGGCTAGAGAGCCTTTGTAGCGTGCCATGAGGATGGAAAAAGAGGTTAAGGGTATATGAGGTGGCACAATACGGCTTACCTGACCGAAAACCTGGCTGTCGGTGATGATGAGGCGGGGAGGCTCGGTTAATTTCAAGAGTGCCTGTGCCAGCTCTTGGGGTTGCACCACAAGGGTAATTCCGCGGTTATCTAAGATATTACGGATAATTAATTGCTGGGGCAGAATTAAACGACCTTTAGGTGCAGATTCATCAATGGGAGTAACAAGAATTACTGTATCCAAGGGCTGAAATAAATCTTCGGCTAAAAGCTGTGCTTTTTCCTGTGGTTTAAGAGAGGCCATATTTTCTTTTAATTTGTCAATATTGAAGCCGTTTTCAGCACTAACCAACAAACAGTTTTTAGTGAGCTTTAAAGCTTCCAGTGTTACTAAAGCTTGTTGCATTTCACTTAGCTTGTCGGCTTTATTAAGAATTAAAAGGGACGGAATATTGCGTTCAGTCAGAGTCTGCCATAATTTTTTATCTTCTGCGGTGATAGCTGTGGCAGCATCAAGGACTAGAAGGGCTAAATCACATTTTTGCAGAACTTTGTAGGCTTGTTGGACACGTTGAGCACCCAGTTCGCCTTCATCGTCGATACCGGGAGTATCAATTAAGGTTATAGGGCCTAAGGGGAGCAGCTCCATGGCCTTATAAACAGGATCGGTAGTAGTGCCTTTATAATCGCTGACTATGGCCAGGTTTTGACCAGTAACGGTGTTGATTAGGCTGGATTTACCAGCGTTACGACGACCGAAAATACCAATGTGGATGCGTTCGGCACTAGGTGTGCTGTTTAAATTAGTCATATTGAGAACCTCGTTTGTAAATAGTGTAGCATGATTGAAGCAGAGCAATGATTTTTACTACAGAAGCTGGCTGATAGTGATGAGTATCTTGGATAATAAAAAAATTCCTAAATTGCAATAAGAAGTTGCACACTTTTAAAAAATCAAGCTGCATAAATCTTATCAAGCTCATTCTCGAATAGATCATCAGGTGATTTGTATCCGAGTATTTTCCTGGGTAACAAATTACACCAATCTGCTGTCAACAGAATATCATCAGAAGTATATTTGCCTATTCTCTTTCCTTTAGGAATAAATCTTCTTAAAAGACCATTGTGACGTTCGTTAGAACCTCTTTCCCATGAACTGTAAGGGTGGGCAAAGTATACTTTTGTCTTTGTGTTATCTTCAAGCTTTGCGAGTTCAGCAAATTCACTACCGTTATCACTTGTTATAGTTTTGAATATCTGGCTAAACTTATCGCCATAGTAATTTTTCAAGTATTCCATAGCTTTACTAACGGAAGATGTTGTTTTTCCTTCGATTTTAATGGCTATGTACTTGCGTGTAAGACGTTCTACAAGAGTTAATATAACGTTATCACTCTTGCTTTTACTGC
>UQWU01000064.1 GCA_900544885.1 uncultured Phascolarctobacterium sp.
GCAGTAAAAGCAAGAGTGATAACGTTATATTAACTCTTGTAGAACGTCTTACACGCAAGTACATAGCCATTAAAATCGAAGGAAAAACAACATCTTCCGTTAGTAAAGCTATGGAATACTTGAAAAATTACTATGGCGATAAGTTTAGCCAGATATTCAAAACTATAACAAGTGATAACGGTAGTGAATTTGCTGAACTCGCAAAGCTTGAAGATAACACAAAGACAAAAGTATACTTTGCCCACCCTTACAGTTCATGGGAAAGAGGTTCTAACGAACGTCACAATGGTCTTTTAAGAAGATTTATTCCTAAAGGAAAGAGAATAGGCAAATATACTTCTGATGATATTCTGTTGACAGCAGATTGGTGTAATTTGTTACCCAGGAAAATACTCGGATACAAATCACCTGATGATCTATTCGAGAATGAGCTTGATAAGATTTATGCAGCTTGATTTTTTAAAAGTGTGCAACTTCTTATTGCAATTTAGGATTAAGTCTTTTCTTGCCTCACGCTGACGTTCCAGTTCTCCGTACAGATTTTGAATAGTTTTGATTCCTTGTTTCATGATACATTCCTCCTAAAAGTTGATATAGATTTTGTTTTGTATATAAATAACAGCAGCCCCGTGCAAGGCTGCTGTTAGAATTTTAGGCATAGAAAAAGCCCAGATACATTTAAGTATCTGGGCTAAACTGTATGTTCCTATGATCCTTTGCAAGGGTAATCCTATATATTAGGATGCTTGCAAGTTATTCATATCAATAATATATAATTGAAAAAATAAATTATAGCATTGATTCGTTTTACATTGTCAGCAACTTAATCTTCTAAATAAAAATCATCCAAAACATAAGTTTTTACCGGTGTAATAAACAATTCATATTTTATAACTAACCTAATTAACTCATTGCCATCTATTAACGTAATAGGTGTTCCAGCTCTTGCAGCCTCACGAGCATTGTTTGTAAATCTACCATTAGTTATAAATACACCGTAGTCAGCCTGAAACTTATTCATAGCACCAAGAAACTGATTTATCTCTGGCTCACTTACTGGCGCGGCATTAAATCTTTTACACTGAATAACTACCCTCGTAGTCCTAAAATCGTCAGTATCTATATGATAACCATAACCGTCAATACCACCATCATTAGATATCTGAACACCTTTATTGGTAAACTGTACGCCCATCTTTGTAAGCAATGCTCTTGAAAATTGTTCAAATTTTGCAGGTGACATTTTAGCTATAGCATCTTGTAATTTAACATTAAAATCGTCTAATAATTCGCTCTCAGTAGATGAATTTTCACTTTCATCGTCCTCATCTATTTCTAAATTATCAGTTTCCTTTTTCTTGTTTTTATTTTTCTTAGAACTTTCTTCCCAATAAACTCTTGCCTTATCTCTAACCTCTGTTTGTACATCAAAATTATTAATGTCAATTTCAGAGCCTTTCTGAGTTAATATAATTTTAGGATTATATTTTACATAAGAAACTATGTCCACAAAGCTTAATTCTTTTATGGCAAAATTAAATTTAAAATCAAATTTTTTATATTGATTTCCACTTCTGTTAGAAGTATAAATTTTTTGTTCAAATTCAGCTATATGCTCATCTTTTTCACATATTCTATCACGTATTTCAGACCTGTCCAATTGACCTCCAGCTTCTTGAAGTACTTCTATTATTGGTTTTATAAGGTATGATACCTGCATTTCTGTATTTAAAGTATCATAGTAAATTTCGTTCATCATACTCACATCCTTAAAAGATTTAAGCTATTTAAACCACTATAAATTATCTTTTTTGATAATAATTATATTATCAAATATTCAGCATAATGTAAAAGTTATCACACACATTACACTAAAAAAACCCTTGGTCCTATGTCAAGATTTAGTACAAGTTAAAATGAGGTTTTTCTCATCTTAACCTGCCATCTGCAATTCGCCCTGCTGAAGCCTATGATACAGCTCTTCATAATCGTTTGGAGACATATAATCACAGTGACTATGAATTCGTTTCGTATTGTAGAATGCTTCTAAATACTCAAAAATCAAACGATATGCATGATTATAATCTCTGATTTACAGTCCATAGCAGCATTATTGATATATTAAATTATTCTTTACTATCCCTGATAGCCGCCAGCTTACGTACAGCCGAAGTAATATCCTGCTGTGCCAGAATGCCGCTGATGATGGCCGCACCGTTGGCACCTGTTGCCAGAACCTCTGCATAGTTGTCAACGTTAACACCGCCTATGCCCACCATGGGCACAGCTACGCTTTGACGAATAGCCTTCAGGTTTTCCAAGCCTAATTTATCCACACCGGCCTTAGTTTTCGTACCGAATACAGCACCACAGCCAAGATAATCAGCACCAGCAGCCACAGCCTTTTGTGCTTCTTCAGGATTATGTGCCGAAACACCGATAATAAAATCAGCACCGACTAACTTACGTACCACATGACAGGGCAAATCATCCTGTCCTATATGTACACCTGCCGCACCTACTGCCAAAGCAACATCGACGCGGTCATTAATAATAAGCGGTACATGATAACAATCACACAAAGCCTTTAAAGCTTTTGCTTCGGCGTACATTTGCCCGCCGTCACCGTTTTTACTGCGATATTGGACTAAAGTTACGCCACCCTGCAGTGCCGCCTCCATACATTCTAAAAATGGACGTCCTGCCAAACAGCCTTCATCGGTCACAAGATAAATACTGTAATCTATTTGTGGCTTATTCATGATACTTTTTCTTCAGGTTTCAGGTTAACTAAATTCCATTTAGTAGTTACATGATAAACGCAATCCACCAAACGTACTTTAAACATACCCGGACCGTCCTTCTTCTCTAGGAAATTAGCCGCTAATTCTGCACTTTGACCCATAATTACTACGCCTAAAGCAGCAGCAACCAGCATATCCTTAGTTACAGCGGCACAGCAGGCAACAAGCATGGTAGTCATGCAGCCGCTACCGGTAATATCCTGCAGCAGCGGATGACCATTATTCAAAACAACTGCTTGTTTACCGTTGCTGATATTATCTACAGCACCAGTTACAGCAAAGACGCAATTAAATTTAGTAGCTGCATCCTTCGCAGTTTTCAATGCTTCGCCTTCCTCTACACCTGCTTCCAGGTTATCTACGCCATGACCGCCGGTTTTACCTAAAAGCAAAGCCTGACATTCGCTGAAATTGCCACGTACGATATCGATATAACCTTTATTAAGCAACTTCAAAGCGAAATCTAAACGCATAGTAGAAGCCATTACACCGACAGGATCTAAGACAACAGGAATACCTTTTTTCTTCGCTACCATAGCAGAACGCTCCATAGCGATTTGTTTATTAAAGTTCAATGTGCCCAAATTGATTACTAAAGCCTTAGCACCGGCAGTAATTTCTTCTACCTCCTCCGGCTCATCCGCCATTACAGGAGAACCGCCCGCAGCCAAAGTAATATCAGCACAGCTTTCTGCTGTTACATAATTAGTAATCGCATGGATTACAGGTTTTTGTTGATGGAGCTTTTCTACCAGCTCGCCAAAAGTATTTTTTAAATCCATTATTCTAAAATACCAGCCTTTCTGTATAAATCAACGAAATGATGAGTAGGACCACAACCACTGCCCAAAGCAATGCCATGAGCAATAGCCTCAGCCACATAAGCCTTAGATGCTGCTACAGCCTCCTCCAGGCTCATGCCCATCGCTAAATTAGCTGCCAGACTACTGGATAAAGTGCAGCCGGTGCCATGAGTATTTTTATTATTGATGCGTTTGCCGGCAAAACATTTTACTTCCTTGCCGTCATAGAGCAAATCATCAGCAGTATCTTCTAAATGACCACCCTTGACTAAAACAGCCTTAGCTCCTAAAGACACAATTTTTTCTGCCGCCGGCAGCATATCTTTTTCACTAGTTATTTTCATCCCCGCAATAACTTCCGCCTCCGGTAAGTTTGGCGTAACTAAAGTTGCCAAAGGTAACAACTCTTTAATCAAAGTTTCACAAGCTTCCGGAGCAAGCAGCGGATAACCGCTTTTAGAAATCATGACCGGGTCTACGACAATGATTTTTGGTGCATATTTGCGTAAACAAGCTGCAATAGTTTTAATAATATCAATACGGGAAACCATACCTATTTTTACTGCATCCACGCGGATATCGTCAAAAACAGCTTCAATCTGTGCTTGTACAACAGCACTGTCAATATCCTGAACAGTGCGTACACCACAAGTATTTTGTGCTGTAACAGCAGTGATAACGCTCATACCAAATGTGCCATGAGCAGCAAAAGTTTTTAAATCGGCCTGGATTCCTGCACCGCCGCTGGAATCACTGCCGGCAATAGTTAAAAGGTTTTTCATGAGAGCTCCCCCTTCATTTCTTTTGATAAGCAGAGCTTATTTTATGTATTCTATTTTATACTATTTTACGCAAAAAATAAACATGCAAAAAGACCGAGGCAATAAAGCCTCGGCCCTTATAGTTAGTGGAGATTAAAGAACTTCTTTAACTTTAGCAACTAGGTTTTCTACGGTAAAGCCGTATTTTTCCATCATGACACCGCCAGGAGCAGATGCACCGAAGGTGGTGATACCCAGTACATTCTTTTCGCTGCCGGTGTAACGGCTCCAGCCGTAAGGAACACCTGCTTCAACAGCGAATTTGGTTACATCTGCAGGCAGTACGCTTGCTTTGTATTCTTCGCTTTGTTTATCGAAAGCATCCCAGCTCGGCATGGAAACAACGCTAGCATCAATACCTTCTTCAGCCAGTTTTGCTTGTGCAGCCAATGCCAGATGTACTTCGCTACCGGTACCGATCAAAACAACTTGTGCTTTTTCTTTAGCCGGGCTCAATACATATGCACCTTTAGCAGCGTTTTCATGAATGGTATCAGCATAATCGTGCAGTACATTCAGTTTTTGACGGCTCAGTAAGAGGCAGGTCGGTTTATGCTTATTCAGGCAAGCTTGTTGCCATGCAGTAGCAGTTTCCAAAGCGTCTGCCGGACGGAATACACTTACGTTCGGAATCAAGCGCAGACCCATAGTGGTTTCGATAGGTTGGTGAGTAGGACCATCTTCGCCCAGTGCAATGCTGTCGTGTGTCAGAACAAAGATAGCTTGAATACCCATCAGTGCAGCCATACGGATGGTCGGACGCATGAAGTCAGCAAATACCAGGAAGGTACCGCCGAACGGAATAAAGCCGCCATGGAGAGAAATACCGTTCAATACAGTACCCATAGCATGTTCACGTACACCAAAGTGAATATTGCGGCCTTTGCGATCCAGTTTAGAGAAGAAGCCTTCAGACTTCATAATAGTTTTATTGGAGGGACCTAAATCGGCACTACCGCCTACCAGTGCAGGCAGTTGAGCAGCCAATACTTGGATAATGTCGCCGGAAGCTTCACGGGTAGCATTTTTAACGGTATCCTTGAAGATTGCTTCCAAAGCAGACAGGTTAACCATAGTGTTGCCTTCGATACGATCATTTAATTCTTTAGCCAATTCAGGATATACCATTTGGTAATCATCCATCAATGCTTTCCAAGCAGCTTCGTTAGCAGCACAAGCACTCAGTTTAGCAGCAAAATGTTCTTTAACCTCTGCAGGTACATAGAACATTTCTTGCGGCCAGCCTGCTTTTTCTTTAGTAGCTGCCAGTGCTTCACCGCCCAGAGGCTCACCATGGCAGGACGGGCTGTCTTGTTTCGGGCTGCCGAAGCCGATATGAGTACGAACGATAATCAAAGACGGATGCATAGTATCAGCTTTTGCAGCTTCAATAGCAGCCTGCATAGCGTCAACATCTTCACTGTCATCTACGCGCAGTACTTGCCAGTTGTAAGCCTTGAAGCGAGCTTCAACGTCTTCAGAGAAAGCAATATCGGTGCTGCCTTCAATGGTGATTTTATTATCATCATAGAGATAAATCAATTTACCTAAGCCTAAAGTACCTGCTAAGGAAGCGGCTTCGCTGGAAACACCTTCCATTAAATCGCCATCAGAGGTCAGGCCAAAAGTATAGTGATTTACAACCGGAAAATCAGGTTTATTATATTTTGCGCCCAGCATAGCTTCAGCAATAGCAAAGCCAACACCCATAGCAAAACCATGGCCCAAAGGACCGGTAGAAACATCAACGCCAGGAGTTAAACCAACTTCAGGATGACCCGGAGTTTTGCTGCCCCATTGACGGAAGTTTTTCAATTCGTCCATGGACAGATCATAGCCTGCCAGATGCAGCATAGCATACAGCAATGCACTGCCATGACCGGGAGAAAGGATAAAACGATCGCGGTTAAACCAATTCGGATTAGCCGGGTTATAGCTCATAAAACGATCCCAAATAGTATACATTAAAGGTGCAGTGCCCAAAGGGAAACCAGGATGGCCGGATTTTGCTTTTTCTACCTGGTCAGCTGCTAAAAAGCGAAGAGTATTTACACAAGACTGATCAATCTTCTGCATCAAAAAAAACCTCCAATATCAAAAAATTCTACTTTTATTATAACATATTCCACGGTATTGTCTATATTTGTGTTACGCTATAAACATTATTACATATATTTTACGCACATAAAATATGCAATTGCGTTGTATAAAATCACTAAATATAGTTGAGAGTGGTGTGCTACAGAAGTTGGTAGAACATCTACCTCTCGGCTTTCCTTTTAAGAGAAGTGTCACCTTTAGGTAACTGAGAGGTCCACCGCGAAGTCCGCCGAGCCTAACGGGATTCTTTTTTTAACTTAGTAAGTAAAAAATTAAAAAAGGTTCATTGTAAAATGAAATTGCACACCTTGAAAACAGAATAAAAATAGTCCATTGTGACCTCTTCATGTTAAAATTAAGCTGCTACACAAAACTTACAAGGAGGCAATCACAATGGACTATACTCAAGATACCACAAAACACATAAAAGGTAAACATTTTTCTTACGGTGACCGCAGAGAATTACAAGGGAT
>UQWU01000065.1 GCA_900544885.1 uncultured Phascolarctobacterium sp.
AATGTCTAGCCAACTGGCGGAGAGAATAACGTACAGATTTATTGGATAATATCCCCTGTAATTCTCTGCGGTCACCATAAGAAAAATGTTTACCTTTTATGTGTTTTGTGGTATCTTGAGTATAGTCCATTGTGATTGCCTCCTTGTAAGTTTTGTGTAGTAGCTTAATTTTAACATGAAGAGGTCACAATGGACTATTTTTATTCTGTTTTCAAGGTGTGCAATTTCATTTTACAATGAACCCTTTTTAAATATTTTCTGAAAATTATCTTCATCTGTCTATTTTTTTCATAACCCGTCCCCGAGCTTTTATGGATATGTTAAGCATTGCTTTCATCGGCATTATTATTTATTCAATATATAAATTTTTCCATAATAATGGTGGCGGCGGTAGTAGTAGTGGCGGTGGCGACAGTAGCGTCTTTACTGGCAACCCTCATATCTTTAGTGATTAAAATCACAATCCTATTGTTTCTTTCTTGGAAATAATAGAATTGTTTTTCTTTGTTAAATGTAGGTAAATCACTATCGTATTCATAATAACTATTTATTTCATTTAATATAGATAATTTTGTAAATTTCTTTAATCTAAAATAATTATCTATTTCACATTTATGTCACTTGACGATTTCATACTATTCTAGTATACTTTCCTTAGACGAAAGATAGAAAATATTTCGACAATATAAAATAAAGCAAATTTAATCAGGAGGCTTTTATTATGAAAAAATTAACCGCTCTTTTAGCTACTGCTTTCGCAGCTGTTTCCTTATCTGCAACCGCTTTCGCAGCTAACATGATTAGCGCTGATGAAGCCTTAGCAATCGCACAAAAACAAGTTCCTGCAGGTAGTACCCACATAATGACTAAAGCAGAAACTGTTAAACAAAATCCCCACTATGATGTAAAATTCTATGATAATGCAACTCACACTGAATATGAAGTAGAAGTACTGCAAAACAACGGCGCAATTAAAGAATTCTCCATGGACGCTAAAGCATCCGTAGGCAGTAGCAAGATTACCCTCTCCACTGCTGATGTTCAAGCTCTGGTACAAAAAGAATTTCCTAACGCTGTTTTCCAAAAAATTGAACTTTCCAGCGACAACGGCTTATATGAATATGAAGTAGAGTTCACTGCTCCCGGCGTACGCGGTGAAATGACCTTCAATCCTGAAAGCGGTCTGCTTCTGGAAAAAGAATTGAAATACCAATTCTAAAATTGAAATTCACACCCTCCGTTTCTAAACATACATAGAAAAACCTCAGCAGTCATTTAGATTGCTGAGGTTTTCTTTTTATTCATCTATAGTAAACAATTTATGCAGCAAATCTAGATTATGTATATTCTTTTCTAAAAATTCGTGCGTATCCTCACCTAAACGCGGTGCACGTTTACGTAAAACCGCTGGTGTCTTACTCAATTTCAAAGCAAAACCCATTTGCTTATATTCACCTAACTCTTCATCCTCTACTGTAAGCACCATCTCGTTAGCCTTTGTCTGCTCTGCATTAACAGCCTCAGCAAAATTCAGCACCGGAGTAACACAAGTATCCTTACCACGCAAAAGCTCTACCCATTCTGCCAAAGTATGCTTAGCAAATTCTTTTGCAAGCTCTGCTTTTAAATAAGTATGCTGCGACATATCTTCAACTAAATCAATTAAATCACTACGTTGCAATAAAAGACAAAGATTCGTCCAAAATTTTTTCTCTAAGCAGCCCACAGCCAAATAACGTCCATCCTGTGTAGCATAAATATTATAATTAGCATTAGCACCTGTCAGCCAGTTATTACCACGCTCAGCGACAAAGCTACTACCAAAATACAAAGCTGCAGCACCGGGCATCAAAGATAAAGCTACATTATATAGAGATATATCTATTTCCTGACCTTCTCCCGTTTTCTCTGCATGACGTAAAGCAATCATAATAGCCATACCTGCTGATAAAGCGGCATTCATATCTGCCATCAATACTCCTGGAATAGCAGGCTTGCCATCTGCTTCTCCGCTCATAGAAGTAATACCTGCCAGACTCACATAGCCGATATCATGATCAGCCTGCTGCGCTAAAGGACCTTTACGTCCATAGCCGCTTAAGGAACAATAGATAATTTTAGGATTTATTTTGCTTGCGGTTTTATAGTCTATACCTAGCTTTTCTAAAACGTCTGGGCGATAGCTTTCCACTACAACATCGGCAGTTTTGACTAATTCAAAAAAAGCATCCCGCCCTGCTTTACTTTTTAAATCTAAAACAACACTACGTTTATTACGATTCAATTGTAAATGCCAATAGCCAAAATCTTTCAAAAACGGTGGAAAACTACGTGCATAATCACCTTGTCCCGGTGCTTCTATTTTTATAACTTCAGCACCAAAATCTGCCAATAACATTGTACAATACGGCCCTGGCAAAAGACGAGATAAATCCAATACGCGTATACCTTGTAAAGCTAACATCAACCTGCCTCCTTTACTACTATTACTACGTACAAATAATCTATTTAGGATATTCGCTATAGCCAGTATAAAAACCTGCAAAATATCCACTTATATTGCTTTGGTAAAAAAAATATAAAAAAGCAGAGTAGAGAACATAATCGTCTTTACTCTGCTTAATTTTTTATTTAATTAGTGATGGAACAGACGCAGACCGGTGAAGGCCATAGCAATACCGTATTTATCACAAGTTTCGATAACATTATCATCACGGATAGAACCGCCTGCTTGAGCAATGTATTGAACGCCGCTACGATGTGCACGTTCAATGTTATCACCAAACGGGAAGAATGCATCACTACCAAGAGCAACATCTTGCAATTCGCCGATCCAAGCTTTTTTCTCTTCGCGAGTCAACGGTTCCGGTTTTTCAGTGAAGAAGTTTTCCCAAACGCCGTCAGCTAAAACATCTTCATAATCGTCGGAAATATATACGTCGATAGTATTGTCACGATCAGGACGACGGATGCCTTCTTTGAACGGTAGTGCCAATACTTTCGGATTTTGACGCAACCACCAGATATCAGCCTTATTACCGGCCAGACGAGTGCAATGTACACGGGATTGTTGACCAGCACCGATACCGATTGCTTGACCGTCTTTAACGTAGCAAACGGAGTTAGATTGAGTATATTTAAGAACGATTAAGGAAATCAGCAAATCACGTGCTGCAGCTTCCGGAATTTCTTTATTTACGGTCGGACGTTTTTCTAACAAAGCTTCGGTAATTTTTGCTTCATTACGATCTTGTTCAAAGGTAATACCGAAGACTTGTTTTCTTTCGCTTAATTCAGGTACATAGTCAGGATCGATTTTGATAACATTATAGGTACCTTTACGTTTAGTTTTCAGAATTGCCAGTGCTTCATCAGTGTAACCGGGAGCGATAACGCCATCGGATACTTCACGAGCCAGCATAGTAGCAGTTTCTTTATCGCAAACATCGGATAATGCTACAAAGTCACCATAAGAGCTCATACGGTCAGCACCACGAGCACGTGCATAAGCAGTTGCCAACGGAGATAATTCTAAATCATCTACATAATAGATTTTCTTTAAGGTATCACTCATAGGCAGACCAACAGCAGCACCTGCAGGGCTTACGTGTTTAAAAGAAGCTGCTGCTGGCAGACCGGTTGCTTCTTTTAATTCTTTTACCAACTGCCAGCTGTTAAAAGCGTCCAAAAAGTTAATATAACCAGGGCGGCCATTCAATACTTCAATCGGCAGATTCGCACCATTGGCCATAAAAATACGTGCTTTGGCTTGATTAGGATTGCAACCATATTTCAAAGCTAATTCGTTCATTTCTTCTTCCTCCTTGAAAATAGAATCAACAGTCCAGTAAAAAGTTCTGTATAAAACAAAAACCGACATACTGGTACAATAACTTGCCCAGACGGTCGGCGTCACCAGTCATACTCCCCTGTGGTTAATCCACTTCCGTCAGTTATATGACCTACTAATAAAATTATAAAATCTAACAATATTTTTGTCAATGTTTTTACAATATGCTAAAATAAAGAAGTAAATACAAGTACTCTTAATAAAGAATACTAATAGGTATTAAATAATTTATCCTAATAATATTATTCTATTATCGTAAATCTTTAAGGAGATGACCATCATGACTTATTGTTACGTTTGTCCTCATCGCTGTGGTGTAGACCGTCCTGAAAATATGGCTGATACTAATGGTATCTTCGGCAGCTGCGGTTGTGGTATGCAACCCATAGTAGCCCGTGCAGGCCTGCATATGTGGGAAGAACCCTGCATCAGCGGTACCAACGGCAGCGGCACCGTATTCTTCAGCGGCTGTAATCTACACTGCGTATTCTGCCAAAATTTCGACATCAGCTGCAAAGGCTTCGGAAAAGAAATTACCATCGAAAGACTGCAGGAAATTTATCAGGAATTAATTGCTAAAGGTGCACATAACATTAATCTTGTTACACCTACTCATTTTACTGAAGCAGTATTAAAAAGCTTAGAAAAACCTCTGCCTGTGCCTGTTGTTTACAATACCAGTGGTTTTGAAACACAAGATACTCTGCGTCGTCTGCAAGGAAAGGTGCAAATTTATCTGCCGGATTTAAAATATTCTGATGATGTTGCCGCTATCAAGTATAGTAATGCTCCCTATTATTTCCGTACTGCAACAGAAGCCATCAAAGAAATGTACCGCCAAGTCGGTGATTACGAAATCGATGACAACGGTATCATGAAAAAAGGTGTTATTATCCGTCATCTTATTCTGCCAGGTATGCTGGATAATACTAAAAAAGTTATTGACTGGGTATCCAATACCTTCAAACCAGGTCAAGTAATGTTCAGCCTTATGCATCAATATATTCCCTGCGGACGTGCAGCGGAATATCCGGAAATAAACCGTAAGGTCACTGATGAAGAATATGCTGAACTAGAAGCTTATTTAATGCAAAGCAATATCGAAGATGGTTTTGTTCAAGAAGGTGACGCAGCCTGTGAAGACTTCGTTCCCTGCTTCGACGGCACAGGTGTTTAATTAATAAAAATAATTTCTTGTTAAAAAATTTACAAAATTACTTGCAATATTCTTCATTTCAACATAAAATATTCTTTGTATGCTTTTTACTAAACTAGAAAAGAGGTATGAAATTTGGAACGTAAAGTAATTCATGTTGAAGAACGTCCGCCACTATTGCTCAATATTCCTTTGAGCTTACAGCATTTATTTGCTATGTTCGGCTCCACTGTACTGGTGCCGTTCCTGTTTAAAGTAAGTCCGACCACCTGCCTTTTTATGAACGGTATCGGTACATTACTGTACATCTTCTTAACTAAAGGCAAGATTCCTTCTTATTTAGGCTCCAGCTTTGCTTTCATCTCTCCTGTACTTTTGATTATGTCTACCAGCGACTACACCCATGCACAATCCGGCTTCATTGTTTTCGGTATTTTGTTCATGCTGTTCTCCTTTATCATCCACTTTATTGGTACAAAATGGATTGACGTAATCTTCCCGCCCGCAGCCATGGGTGCTATCATCGCCGTTATCGGTTTGGAATTAGCTCCCGTTGCAGCTAATATGGCAGGCTTAGTTGGTGATAAAATTGATTTTGCCAACATTGCTGTTTCCATGTTTACGCTAGCCGTCGGTATTATCGGTTCTGTTGCTTTCCGCGGCTTCATGAGCATTATCCCGATTCTCTTCGGTGTTATCTGCGGTTATATTTTTGCAGCCTTCATGGGTATGGTAAACTTCCAACCTGTTTATGATGCTCCTTGGTTCCAAATTCCGCATTTCTATGCGCCTACTTTCGATGTAAGTGCTATCATGATTATTGCTCCTGCTGCCCTCGTAGTATTAGCAGAGCACATCGGTCACTTAGTTGTAACCGGTAATATCGTAGAACGCGACCTTATTAAAAACCCAGGTCTGTCTCGTTCTCTGTTCGCAGATGGCTTATCCAACGTTATCAGTGGTTTCGCAGGTGCAACTCCTAACACCACTTATGGCGAAAACATCGGCGTTATGGCTATTACCAAAGTATATAGTACTTGGGTAATCGGCGGTGCAGCTGTTATGGCAATCATCCTTTCCTTCTGTGGCAAACTGTCCGAACTGATTCACAGCATTCCTGTTCCTGTAATGGGCGGTATCTGCATTCTGCTGTTTGGCGTAATCGCTGCTTCCGGTATCCGCGTACTGGTAGAAAGCAAGGTTGACTATAACAAATCTTCTAACTTAATCATGACCTCCGTTATCATGATTATCGGTCTGTCCGGTGCTAAACTGTCCTTCGGTGCATTCTCCGTACAAGGCATGGTATTGGCAACTGTAGTTGCTATCGTTATGAGCTTGGTATTCAAACTGTTTGATTATCTGCATCTCTTGAACGAATAATATTATAAAATTAAGGCTTACCTATTTACTTCTTCATAGCAGTAAACGGTAAGCCTTTTTTATTACTGTATTTTTAACAATAGATAAATTTATGATTTTAACTCTAAACTAACCATAATATGTACTATTGCTAATTTTACTCATATACAACAGACTTATATCCAAATCCATATCTATTATACTCGGTTCATTGTAAAATGAAATTGCACACCTTGAAAACAGAATAAAAATAGTCCATTGTGACCTCTTCATGTTAAAATTAAGCTACTACACAAAACTTACAAGGAGGCAATCACAATGGACTATACTCAAGATACCACAAAACACACAAAAGGTAAACATTTTTCTTACGGTGACCGCAGAGAATTACAAGGGATATTATCCAATAAATCTGTACGTTATTCTCTCCGCCAGTTGGCTAGACATTTTAATT
>UQWU01000066.1 GCA_900544885.1 uncultured Phascolarctobacterium sp.
AATTAAAATGTCTAGCCAACTGGCGGAGAGAATAACGTACAGATTTATTGGATAATATCCCCTGTAATTCTCTGCGGTCACCATAAGAAAAATGTTTACCTTTTGTGTGTTTTGTGGTATCTTGAGTATAGTCCATTGTGATTGCCTCCTTGTAAGTTTTGTTTCGCAGCTTAATTTTAACATGAAGAGGTCACAATGGACTATTTTTATTCTGTTTTCAAGGTGTGCAATTTCATTTTACAATGAACCTTTTAAATAAAAATATATACCTTTCTTCTATATATTATACATCAAATCCTGCACCTTGACGTAAAACTGTTAGTAGAATATAATTAAGGGGAATAAATCTTGCAGTAATGCAGGTTCATTGATATTTTTGAATTGGAGGAAGATTTAAATGCGTGATGATTTAGTAGTACCTGGCGAAGGTGAGGAAAATTTTGTCCTGGCACGTGATGCTCGTGTTGTAACTGTTCCGTTTTCTCCTTTAGAAGAACGTATGCAAAAAGAAAAACCGGAAGTTTTTGTTCGTCTGCAAAAATTGAAAGAAATTATTGGTGAAGATACTTTCAAACGTTTAGTAAGCAAAATTCATAATATTAATTATGCTGATACTAGAATTCTCTTAGTTGCAGATAACGAACTGCATCGTACTAATATTGAAAGAGAATTATTGCCGGCAATTGCTGAAGCTTTTGAAGTTGACAATATTCGTGTTGTAACCCAAGGCTAAAAGTCTTCCAAGGTACAATCAGAAAATATTTCAAAAATTTAAAAAAATTTTTACAAAAGTGTTGACAACCAAAGTAAAATGCCTTATAATAAGTTTCGTTGCTGATACATAAGGCAACAACAAAGATGTCGGGGCGTGGCGCAGTTTGGTAGCGCGCTTGTTTCGGGTACAAGAGGCCGTGAGTTCGAATCTCGCCGCCCCGACCAACTTAAAAATCTTGAGAACCGCTTGTAGAGCGGTTCTTTTTTTATGCTAAAGTTTTAAAGTATAAAAGAAAAAAAGGCAAAAAAGCAGTTCATGCAATATTTATGCAATATCTGCTTCAAGTAGCCGTTTAGAACGCATTAAATAGTATTGAAATAATAAATTTTAATAAAATAATAGCAGGGCAGCTTTTAGGGCGGTCCTGCTATTATTTTCATAAGAGATTTTGAATAGAGTTTTCAAATATTTTCATTGCTTTTTTATGTGTGTTTTCTAGCGGAAGGGCATATGTTTTAGCCGTAAATGATACATCACTATGACCTAATATTTCGCTGACATCGGCAATAGGTACGCCCTTGTCTCGTAAATTGCTGCCGAAGCTGTGGCGGAAATCGTGGTGACGCATATTAGCTAATAGCGGATATGTATTCACTAGCTGCAACCATTCCGGACACTGTTTCTTTAAACGCCGCCATCTTCTTTCAACATGATCACGACACATGCCGCGTCCGTCATCGGGAAAGACTATAAGTAGATTAAGATTGTTTTTCCAAGGCTTGTCGCTGAGTTTTGGTATATATCCAGCTGTCTGCAAAAGAAGCCGGTGCTTGTTTAAGGCTTCTTTTTTGGCATTGGCAATAAACCTTTGATATTCTGCTATTTCGTGACGGACAAAAGCCAGCATGGGTATTTCTCTTTCTGAAGTTCTGGTTTTAGTTTTAGTGAATTGCAGGATGCCGTTTTCACGTTGCAGATTACATCTTACACTTACATCAGTACCTTCTAAAACATCAGCACTTACAGCTAGTGTTTCGCTTATGCGCATACCGCACATGCCTCCAAGCAGAAAGGGTAGGTACAAATTGCTGTAGTCAAATCTTTTTATGATTTGTAATATTTGCAAAAGAATTTCGATAGGAACATGCATACCTTTTGGCTGTTCTTTTGGTGGGAGTTTTAGAAGTCTTGCAGGAGATTTACCTAACATATCGTTGTTTACAGCCCAAGTAAAAGATGATTTGATAAATGATAATGTTTCGCGTATTGTTTGGTTTGAAAGTCCGGATTCATTGACCAGATACAGTCTATAACGTTCAACGTCAAGCGGTGTTGCTTTGGTGATTTGTATATTGCCGAAGTGATGTTTGGCAACTCTATTAGTAAAGGTTTTGATTGACGCTATAGTTGCTGGACGCAAGTCTGCTTTAGTGCTGCTATATAGTTCCAATAATTCATTAATGGTAAGCTTGCTAGGTGCTGTGTAGGTTCCGTTTTGTAATTGTGCGACAGCTATAGCTTCTGCTTCTTTAGCTTCTTTTTTAGTAGCAAAGTATGGACCGTTAATGTATTTGTGCCTGCCATTGGATAAGATTTCATTAGTACAGATGGAATAGGTATATCGTTTTTTACCTGTTTTTTTAGTAATAATAGCCATAATTTCCTCCTTCACGTGAACGCAGAAGTTTTTTTTATTGAAAATTTCACTATCCTTCATAACTTGTTCATCCTTATATAATGTATTTAGGTTGATGAAGGTAACCTATAACTCTTATTGACTGTATGATTATAAAGGATATTCCTGTATAATCACTGTATTAGATAGAGTGTCATCGTCTCATCCTTGAGGCTACGACTTCGTACTTGAAAGACTGATGCCTTTCTTGCAATTTGTAGTTTTATGTGATAAATTCCTTTATAAAATATTGACATTACGTAAATTACGTACTATAATATAAATATAGGGGGGTGTTATATTGAAAAGACGGGACTTAATACGAAAACTAGAAGCTTTTGGATATAAGCTAGATAGGGATGATGGCAATCATTCGATTTATGAAAAAAGTGGTAGTCGACCAGTACAAGTCCCTCGACATCGAGAAATAAACGAATTTACTGCAAAGGCAATTTTAAAAGCAGCAGGGGTTAAATAAATCCCTGCCTGCCTTGCAGGTTCACATATAAGGAGGCTTAAAATTTATGTTAGAGTATGTATATCCTGCAATATTCCATAAAAATGATGATAATAGTTATACTGTTATATTCCCGGATTTACAAGGGTGTATTACAGAAGGAAAATCTTTGGGAGAAGCTATGAAAATGGCACAATCTGCTGTTAGTCAATGGTTAGAATATTCCAAAGAAAAAAAATTAGAAATACCGCAACCTAGTTTAATGGATGACATTGAAACTGAAGCAGGAGAATTTGTTAATTTAGTTCGTGCAGATGTTAAAGATGGTCGTGCGGTGCGACGTACTGTAAGTATTCCTAAATGGATGGACGAGAGAGTTTCAGAAACAGGTTTAAGTCTTTCGCGTGTGTTGCAGGATGCATTGCAACAACGGTTATAGTTTCGGTAGTTTTTGGAAATGGTTTTATGTGATAATATTGCAAAAAACAGAAAAATAGTGTACCATATGGATACTGGTATTAGGTCACGCTTCAGAATAGTCGTCCGCTTATGGACGGCTATTTTATTTTATTATCCTTTATCTTAATATCTGCTTTGTAGTTTTATGTGATAAATTTCAAAGTCAAAAGATTGGATTGTGATTTTATGTGATAATATTGTAATAAGCGTCTTTGTAAAAGACGTTGCTTTTATTTTATTATCCTAATATCTGACCATCATCAGCCAGCGTTTTCAAACTGGTGACAAATTGTCACCAGTTCGCTACCTTCTTTTTAGACGGCTTTTTAAAACCTTCCAATAGTTGTTGGGATTTGAGCTTTCGCTTAAAGCTCCTACAACATCAACTACTGAAAAATACCATTCGCCCGCCTCATCATTCCAGACAGTCCTTATTTGATTGGATTGAAACAGTTTAATATCTTTCATGAATATATCAATCGCCCTTTCTTATTATCCTAATTTCATTTCTTTTTCTTCCGCCTTGCGCTGGAGCTTGACCAGCTTAACATCAATCAGATCGTCAATATCTTCCTTACCGTCAGCATCCAGCTGGCGGTATGTTACTCATCCTGCTTTTCTGCATCGACAAGCACGTACTCAGATTTAAAGCAGCTATCCTTTGCCAACTTCTTTTCATTTGACTTGACTCTGCGCTCTACCTTTTTAATATCCTCAGCAGGGGGCAGGTTTTCTGGTTTTATGCCACGCTCGCCTAACATATTCCTGATAGTGGAGTTATTTTGTACATGCTCATAAGTTATGCTGGGTTCGCCGTAAAGGTCTTTAGCTTCAGTGTTGTAATTGGTCATTTCAGTAGCAAGGTTTTTAGCTGCTATTGTCAGATTAGGAAGGAAATCGGCTAATGGTCTGCCCTTAGTAACGCCGTACCGCTCTTTCATGAACTGCGTGCTTCTGCCAAAAAGTGCACAGTCACCGGCAGAACGGATACGTCCGAAACCTGCGTCATCAACTCCGCGCTCGTAAATATTTTTTGAAAGTTGCTTTTCTGATGCACGCAGCTTATCACGATTTTCTAAGCGCTGCAGGTTTTTCATATGTTCCTCTATAAGCTCTTGCTTTCGGGTTTGTTGAGCAAAATAGCTCTGGGCGAAAGCAATTTCTTCTTTGCGCGGATCGCCGTTTTGTGCAACGATATAACACGCATATCTTGTCAGCTCGAAATCCTTTACACTTCTCGTGGCGTTTTTTCCTAAAGTTAACATTTTCGTGACCTCACGAAGATGATATTTTACGTCTATTTGTGCGTTTTGAATAGACGTGAGAGCTTTTGTTATAGCATTATAGAAATTTTCCCAACGACTATAACCGAATAAAGTCATTATCTCGCGTGCAGACCAATATTCAACACCACTTTCATCTACATGAGCCAGTTCATCGAATTTGCTTTTTAATAAAGAAATCTCTTGCTTATCCATAATAAAATCACTCCTTTAAAAATTTTATTATCCTAAACTCTCCACGTCTTCTTCCGCCTTGCGTTGGAGCTTAGCCAGCAGGGCGGTATTTTTATATTACAAAGAATTGACAAGCTACTGCTTTGCCAATAACTTTAATCGTATCAAAGTCGCTTTCGTGAATTATGATAGGCTTATACATGGGATTTTCTGCCCTTAATTCAATATATTCATCATGTTTATAAAAACGCTTCAGTGTAACTTCTCCGTCCATCCAAACAGCAGCTATTTCTCCGTTCTCTACTTCTGGCTGCTCTCTGATAAAAACATAGTCGCCGTTGAAAATGCGTGCGTTAATCATAGAATCGCCCTGAGCACGCAGAACATAATCAGCGTGTATATTAAGGTCTGTTTGTACATATTCATATTCAGAGGAGCTTTCTATGGCTTCTATAGGGCTACCACAGGCAATATTTCCTATAACCTTGAATTTACGGTAGGTGGCTGGGGTGACGTTGGGGTAGGTTGGTTTGGGTGCTTGTATTTCATCAACTTTAGACTGAATGATTTTAGTTGTCGTTGCTGTTAAATCAATAATTTGGTCTGGGTCGAGTAGTGGAATTAGCTCATCTAGTGTTAAGTTCATAGCTATAGCACATTTTGTTAATGTTGGTATAGAAGGGATCACTGGTTTGCCTGTACTGGTATTAAAGTTTTTTTCCAACATAGAAATGTATGTTTTGCTCAGTCCGGTTTTGGTAGCAAAATCTCCCATAGATTCCCGATGTTCAGTTCTATATTTTTTGATAATTTCACCAAGTTTCATAATAACCTCCTAAATGTTGGTTAAGTACATTATACAATATGTGAAAATAATTTGTAAAGTACGCTTGACAAGCAAAAAAAAGAAAGTTATAATTTAATCGTAAAGTAAACTTTACGTCTTTGGTAAAAATGGCACTTTTTCCAAAAGACGTTGCTTTTATTTTATTATCCTAAATTCTGCTCGTCTTTTTCCGCGTCCTGCTCCTGCTGATACAATTCAAAATCAATCTGCCTGTCTATTCTGTCTTTACCGCCTTCATCTAAAAGGCGGTATTTTTTTATGTGCTTAATTTCTGCGGTAGATAATTCAAGAGGCAGTTCTTTCTCTTCGTCCCATCCCATTATATATGCGGGCGTGGTTCTCAATACAGTGGCTAGTGGGACTAGTGCTGCTATTGGAATTTTTTCTATGTCTTTACTTTCGTATCGATAATAAGTGGCTCTTGATATCCCCAGTTGTTCCGCGACCCTATCTGCGTCAAGGTCTAATTCCTTCCTTCTGTTTTTAATTCTTTCGTTGATTTCCATATAATACCCCCTTTATATAGCATAATTTAAGTATAACACGATGATGT
>UQWU01000067.1 GCA_900544885.1 uncultured Phascolarctobacterium sp.
TGTTTTTTTCGCATTGGTATAGTGAGAGGCAAAATATTAAGCTGAGGTAGCAGTAACACATCTTCGTACCAAGAAGATGCAAGTATAATAAAAGCGGCTTTGGTCATCAGCAGAAGGAAAAAGCGTGAGGTATTAGCAAAGCTGCAACAGTAGATGCTTAGGAATAAGTGGTGATGCTTAAATTACAGTTCACTCTTTTAATGACATTTTTCGAAAAATCAGTGAAAAAGCAACAAAAATTTACATAACTATGATATACTATAAATACAAATTTTTAGTAAAAAGTATATAAGGATTGAATCCATTGTTTTAGAGGAGAAATTTACTATGGCTAGATTTGCAATCCGTACCCTGGAGTTCGATAAGGTTAAGAATATGCTGGCTGCGAAGGCTGCTACTTTTTTAGGCAAGCAGGCAGTTATGGCATTGCAGATAGAAAGTGATTTTGCTAAGGTTAAACGTTTGCAGGAAGAAACTGCTGAAGCGTTACGTATTTTAGATGAGGGACGTCGTTTCCCTTTTGGCGGTGCATATAATATTACTGCTGATGTCAAGCGTGCTGAAATCGGCAGTGTGTTAGAAGCAGAGGAGCTGTTGCACGTGCTGACTACGGTTCAGGCATTGCGTGCGATGAAGGATTTCTTGGCAGAGAATGCAGAAATTATGCCGACATTGGTTGAATATGGTAATGAGATGCAGCAGTTCAGTCGTTTAGAAAAGCAGATTGATAATGCTATTGATGAGCATGGTGAAATTAAGGATAGTGCTTCTCCCAAGCTAGCAGGTCTGCGTACAGCTATTCAGATTTCGAAGAACCGTGTTAAAGAGAAATTGGACAGTCTTTTACATGACCCTAATAATCAGAAATATTTTCAGGATAATATTGTTACCATGCGTGGTGACCGTTACGTTATTCCTGTTAAACAAGAATATAAAATGAATTTTCCCGGTATCGTTCATGATCAGTCCGGTACCGGTGCTACATTATTCATCGAGCCGTTAGCTGTAGTGAATTTAAATAATGACATCAAGCGTTATGTAGCTGAAGAGCGTGAAGAGGTAGAACGTATCCTGCGTCAGCTGACCCAGAATGTCGGTGCTGATGCTACGGCTATTTTGTCTACTTTAGATATTTTTACTAAGCTTGATGTTATCTGTGCGAAAGCTCTTTTAGCCCAAGCACAGCACGCAGTGCGTCCGATGATGGTTTTAGGCTCCGGTGTAGAAATTCATCAAGGACGTCATCCGCTGCTCAAGCAGGAGAGTGTAGTACCTCTTGATGTGCATTTAGGCGATAAATTTACTATGCTCCTGATTACCGGTCCGAATACAGGCGGTAAAACAGTAGCTTTAAAGGCTGTGGGTATTTTTGCCTTGATGGCACAAACAGGTATGTTTATTCCGGCCTTGAGTGCTAAGCTGCCTGTATTCCGTGCTGTTTATGCTGATATCGGTGATGAACAGAGCATTGAACAAAGCTTGAGTACTTTCTCGGCACATATGACTAATTTAATCAGCATTTTGAACGAAGTAAAAAGCGGCGATTTAGTTCTCATAGATGAAATTTGTGCAGGTACCGACCCTAACGAAGGTGCAGCTTTGGCGATGTCCATGCTGGAACATCTGCATGAAGAAAAAGTATTGACCATGGTTACTACGCACTACAGTGAGCTGAAAACATTTGCCTATGGTCATGAGGGTATGGAAAATGCTAGTGTGGAGTTTGATCCTGTATCCTTAAAACCGACTTACCGCTTACTGATGGGCGTTCCTGGTAGCAGTAATGCTTTCAATATCAGCCGCCGCTTAGGGTTAGCTGAGGATATTATCGAACAAGCAGGAATGCTTTTAGACCAAGAACATGTGCATATGGAAAATGTCCTTCAGGAACTGGACAGTGAACGTCGTCGTTATGAAAGCGGTAGTAAAGAGATAGAAGAATTACGTCGTGAAAGCGAATATCTGCGTAACCAGTTGGCGTACGAGAAGAGAGAGTTTGAACGTCGTAAAAATGAATTATTACGTAAAGCTCGTGAACAGGCGGATGATATTTACCGTCGCAGCCGTCGCGAATCCGAGTCTATTTTGAAAGAATTGCGTTCCATGAAGGCCGATTATGATACTAAGCGTTTAGAAAAACTGGCTGAAGATGCACGCAAAAAATTAAATAAAACCTTGAGCGAGGATGCGCCGTTGCCAGAGGGTGCACCGCTGACTGCTCAGACTGCTAAAAAAGGCTTAAATGTCTTTGTTGTTTCCTTAGGTAAGGATGGTATCATTACGGATGTTAAGGGCAATGAAGTAACTGTGCAGGTAGGTATTTTGAAAATGACCGTGCCGGCAAAAAAATGCCTGTTGACTAAGGCTCAGCCTGCTTCTACAAGTAATGAGCCGAAAAAACGTAAAGGTTTTACGAAAAATGCTGCTGCTAATTATGCCCATCAGATGTTTGTGGCAAAAGCAAGTAGTGCCCGTCAAGAAATTGATGTACGTGGTATGACAATCGATGAAGCAATTCCTATTGTAGATAAAGCAATCGATGATGCTTTAATTGCCGGTATAGGCCAGTTGCGCATCATCCACGGCAAAGGAACAGGTGCTCTGCGTGCAGGTTTGACTGCTTATCTTGAAATGAACCGCTTTGTAAAGAAATTAGAAACTGCGGCCTTAGATGCAGGTGGCAGTGGTGCAACTGTTATTGATTTGTGATTTGAACTGCCGTGTGCAGTTTAAGATATTTAATTTTATTATTTTTATTTGAGAGAGGAGCCATAATTATGGTAATGAGTATTGCTGCAAAACACGCAAAGGGCAAATGTGCCCAAGATAAGATTTTCGGTGCTAACGCCGCTGCAGTTGCTGCTGCTGCCAAATACGGTAAGGATGCTGTAACTAATGCTACTATCGGCGCGATTTTAGATGAAGAAGAAAGATTAGTCTGCCTGCCGACTGTGGAAAAAGTATTCCGCAGCATGGAAACTAACGAATTGATTGCTTATGCACCCATCAGTGGTCTGCCCGAATATCTGGACAGCGTTGTAACTGCTGCTTTTGGCAACTCCCGTCCTGATGGTTATATTTCCGCTGTTGCTACTGCAGGCGGTACCGGTGCTATTCACCATGCTATCTGGAATTATCTTGATGAAGGCGAAACTGCTCTGTGCTCTGATTGGTACTGGGGTGCTTATAAAGTTCTTTGTGCTGATATGGGTCGTAAATTCACCACCTATAAAATGCTGGACGAAAATAATAAATTTAACCTGCCGGCATTGAAAGCCAAAGTAGACGAACTGTTAGAAAAACAAGATAATCTCTTATACCTTTTGAATACTCCGGCACATAATCCGACTGGCTACAGCTTGAGCGAAGAAGATATGGATGGCGTATTGGCAATTTTAAAAGAAGCTGCTGCTAAAGGTAAAAATGTTGTTTTCTTCCTGGATATTGCTTATATCGACTATGCCGGCGAAAAAGAAGAAGTACGTAAAATCTTCAAAAAATTGTCCGGTCTGCCTGCTAATATCCTTTGCATTATCGGCTACAGCATGTCCAAAGGTTTCACCATGTACGGTCAACGTACAGGTGCGATGATCGGCGTATCTTCCGATAAAGATGTTATCGAAGAATTTGCAGCGATTAACCAATATACCAGCCGTGCAACCTGGTCCAATATCAACCGCCCGGCAATGCGCACTTTGGCAAAAATCTATGGTGATCCCGAACTTCTTGAAGCTGTTTGCAAGGAAAGAGATTATTATTACCAAATGATTAAAGCTCGTGCTGATTTATTTTGCAAAGAAGCTGCTGAATGTGGTCTGCCCATGCTGCCCTATGTAGCTGGCTTCTTCCTGTCCATTCCGGCCGAAAATCCGGATGCTATTTGCGATGAACTGCACAAAGAGAACATCTTTGCTGTTCCTTTGGCAGCTGGCGTACGTATCGCTGTTTGCGCAGTACCTTTGAAAAAAATCGCCGGTATGGCAGCTAAAGTTAATGCTGCAATGAAAGCTGTGGAGAAATAAAATGCTTACACTAAAAATGCCCAATGGTCAATTACGTCAAGTAGAAGAAGGAAGCTGTTTACTGCCCTTAGCGGAATGTTTTGCAAATGATTTTACTTCGCCGATTATCGAGGGTGTTTTTAACGGTGAAGCATATGATTTGCAGAAACCGCTTCTGGAAAATGGCAGTGTGGACTTTATTGAAATCAACACTGCCGAAGGTATGCGTACTTATACAAGAACGCTGCTTTTTATGCTGCTAGTGGCTACGAAGAAATTGCGGGCCGATGTTCATTTAGAGGTACGCAACACTTTGGGCAGTGCTTTATACTGTATTGACCAAAGCAGCAACAAGCTGACGGCGACAGATATTACTGCTATTGAACAGCTGATGCATAAAATGGTAGAGGAGAAATTGCCTCTGCGTTTAGAGCGTCTTAGTAAGCAGAAACTGATTGCCCAAAATAACGTCTTTGGCAGTGAAGACAGCGTTGCCCTAGTCAACGAACTGCCGGATGATAAGAAGCTGTCTTTGTATTATCTTGCCGATATTCCAGGCTACTTATTTGGCTCTATGGCTCCTGATTGCGGCTATGTACCTAACTTTGAACTTTTACCCTATGCTGACGGTGTAATAATCAATTATCCGGATGAGGATAATTGGCAGGTGCTGCCTTCTTTTATCGACCAACCGCGTTTAAACGAAGCTTATCAGGAGGCGGAAGAATGGTCTGCGATGATTCAATGTAATACAGTTGGTAAGCTGAATAAAATCACGGAAATGGGTTATGCTGATAAGATTATTCAAGTAGCAGAAGCGTTACAGGAAAAGAAATTAGCTAATATTGCTGATATTATTGCCAAACGTAAGAATGAGCTGAAATTAATCTTGATTGCCGGTCCTTCTTCCTCTGGTAAAACATCTACTGCCCAACGTCTGAGCATTCAGATGGCTGTTAATGGCTTGCGTCCGATTCCGATTTCTATGGATGACTATTATAAAAATCGTGTTGATTCTCCGCGTAAGGCCGACGGTAGTTATGATTTTGAATGTCTTGAAGCTATTGATTTGGAACTTTTCAACGAACACCTTACGAAGCTTTTGGCAGGGGAGTGCGTTAAAATGCCTAAATACAACTTCCGCACCGGTCTTAGGGAATACCGTGGTCAAGAATTGCAGATGGCCGAAAACTCTGTTTTAGTAGTGGAAGGTATTCATGGCTTAAACGAAAAGCTGACCGCTGCTATTCCTGCTGCCAAGAAGATGAAGTTGTATGTTAGTGCCTTGACCCCGATGTCCTTAGATGAATACAATCGTATTCATACTACTGATGTACGTCTGTTGCGTCGCATGGTACGCGACAGCCAGTTCCGTTCTCACGATGCAGAAGCTACGCTCAATTCTTGGCATAGCGTCCGCGAAGGCGAAGAAAAGTATATCTTCCCATATCAATGCAGTGCGGATGTTATTTTCAATACTACGCTGATTTATGAACTGGCTGTGTTGAAAAAATATGCTCAGCCTTTACTAGAAGCAGTTGGTCCTGAAGCTGGCAAAGCATACAGAACGGCTCGCCGTCTTTTGAATATGCTGGCATATGTGCGCCCTATCGACGACAATTCCATCCCGAATAATTCTATTTTACGTGAATTTGTCGGTGGCAGTATTTTTAAGGATGCGTTGTAAAAATGAAGTTAAAGTAGATGCTGTTTTATTAAAGTCGCAGTAACTTTTTGGCAACCAATTAACCCAGAACTGAGAGTTTTTTGTAATAATAAATTTGTAGTACCCTTCTTATTATGAATGTAGTAAGAAGGGTACTCTTATTTTCTGACTGAACAGTCGCTTTTGGCAATGTGTATTAAATATAACAAAATCAAACAAATTATGTTTTTTCTGTAATAATAAATTGAAAAAAGCTTGAAAAACTGATAATTATTATGCTAAAATTAATTTAAGATTATATAAATATTAAATATTCACGATATTTATTAATCGAAAATAGTGTTGCTATTATTAGTTTTAGGAGGGTTATGAATGAAGAAAAAGTTATTATCCCAAGCTATTACCTTAGGTTTATTAGGTACTGTCAATAGTTTTGCGCAAATTTCTTTAGACATCCTAGCAGAAGTATA
>UQWU01000068.1 GCA_900544885.1 uncultured Phascolarctobacterium sp.
GCAAAATAAACAATGTCCCCCCGAGAAGCCGCGGAAAATGGCCAGCCGTATTTATGTGCCAGGGCCAGCATCGCACCGACGCTGCAACCACCGCACTGGTGACAGTTCTCTACATTACGGGTAATCTTATGTACACAAGTATCCAGTTGGATACAATGCGGAGTCAAAATCATAATACGATTGGCAGGCACCTTTACTTTATGCTGCAATACCAAATCATTGCTGACCTCGATAAAAGATTGCTCGATTTTAGTACGGGGGATATTAAACAAACGACCCAGTACTACGGCAAACGGGAACAGAATGTTTATCGCTTTCCATGCCCAAAAATATAAAATCTTAATTACCGGAATACCCAAAAGAGCCATCACAATACCTAGTACACCGCTTAAAAGTGCCAGAACAATCACAATACCTACCAAACCGAACAGGATAGGTAAAATCCAGTTAATCTGCGCCAGACCAGGTACGGTAACACGCCAGACAACATAGACCATCATAGCACCTATAATAGCACTGACGGAAGTGAGAGCCATAAATATACGCTTCTTGGGTTTAAATACATCTTCAGACATGAAGAAATTTCGCTCCTTTTCTCTTTTGGCGTTAGGCTTCTGCGCCTAAAACGTCGCCAACCTGTACACCGCGGCCATTTAAGAAAACCTGCGCCGGCATACGTTTTTTAGATTCAGGCTGTACCTCAGTAATTTCCAGAACACCGGTACCGCACGCTACAAAAAAGCTGTGCTTGCCTGTTTCAATAACAGTACCACTTGCCGCATCGCTTGTTTTATCGCTCAAACGGCTACCCCAGATTTTCAAGCTCTTGCCGTTAGGCAGCTTGGTAAAAGTACTGGGTGCGGGATTAAAGCCACGAATTAAATTATGCACCTCTTGAGCAGATTTGCTCCAATCGATACGTTCCATGCTGCGGTCTAAAAGACTAGCATAGGTGGCTTCATCATTATTTTGTTTTACGGGCTGTGCTTTACCTGCGGCAATATCGTCAATAACCTTAATCAGCAGCTTAGAACCTGCAGCTCGCAGAGCATCATGCAGCTCGCCCATAGTAGTATTTTCGCCGATAGACACAACCACTTTTTCCAGCATATCACCGGTATCCATACCGATATCCATCTGCATAATAGTTACGCCGGACTCTTTTTCACCTTTTACAATGGCATATTGAATTGGTGCCGCACCTCTATATTTCGGCAACAGGCTGGCATGAACATTAATGCAGCCATATTTAGGCATGGATAAAATTTCCTGGCTCAGCAATTGACCAAAAGCGGCAACGACAATTAAATCAGGATTTAAATCACGCAAAACCTGTACAAATTCAGGTGTTTTTACGTGCTGCGGCTGATATACTTTATAACCCTTGCTTAAAGCATATTCTTTAACCGGTGTCATAAGCATTTTATTACCGCGTCCTTTAGGACGGTCCGGCTGAGTAATAACACCGACAATATCATATTTACCGCTTTCGTGCAGAGCCTCCAGGCTACCTACAGCAAAATCAGGTGTTCCCATAAAAACAATACGCATATTATCTACCTCACTCTCTCAAATTCTTCCAGCTTACTTATTTTCTCTCGAGGGACGGTTTTTCTTTTTGTTTAGGAGTAATCGTTTCTGCTTTATCGATGAACAAAATACCGTCTAAATGATCTAATTCGTGCTGTACACAAACAGCTAAAAGACCATCGGCAGAAAGCAGTAAACGTTTGCCGCTTCTATCGGTAAACTCGCATTCTACATATTCGGCACGTTTTACTTCACCTTCATAATCAGGTACGGACAAACAGCCTTCAGCTCCTAAAGCTTCGCCCTCTTTTTTCACGATGACAGGATTAATCATTTCGTACAATCCTTCACCTACGTCGATTACCACAATACGTTTGGAAACGCCTATCTGCGGTGCTGCTAAACCTACACCATCAGCTGCATACATAGTTTCTGCCATATCACGCAGCAAACGTTGCAGTTTTTTATCAATGCGTTCCACAGGCTTTGCCACCTGACGCAGAACAGGATTACCTGCAATAACAATATCTAATTTAGCCATACGCTAAAAGACCTCCTTTAAGCTCACAATTTATTTTCAGCAAGTATTATTTGCAAATATCTCAATGTATTATTATATCATAAATTGCCCATTATCCGCAAACAAGAGCATATACTACGGACAAGCTTCCGCAATAAAATTCACCTCAAAAATCCTGCCTTACAGCACATTGGCAGGGTCCACATCAAAGAACAGCTTAGGCTCCTCTTTAAAGTCACTTTCTAAAAGAGCATCCTTAACCGGCTGCATATCCTTAGCCTTAATTAAAATATTAAAACGGAATAAATCACGCACCTTAGCAACTAATGCAGGGAACGGACCTGATACCTGTACATCTGGTAATTTTCCTTCTAATTGTAATTGCTGTAAATACAGCACTACCTTTTTAGCCAAAGCCAAACCGCCGGCTTCATCCTTATCCCAAACAGTCAACTTTAAAATCTGGGAAAAGGGCGGATAGAAAAATTCCTCGCGGGCAAGCAATTCGTTTTTAGCAAAACTATCATAATCCTGCTTCGCTGCCAAATGCAAAATTTCGTTATCCGCATCATAGCTTTGAAAAATAACATGACCCTGCTTATCACCACGTCCTGCACGACCTGCAGCCTGCGTCAACAATGAAAAGGCACGCTCTGAGGCACGGAAATCAGGCAGATTCAAGGCACTGTCCGCCGCCAGCACACCCACTAAAGTAACATTAGGGATATCATGACCTTTAGCTACCATCTGCGTACCAATAAGAACATTACGTTCACCGGACGCAAAGCGATACAAAATATCTTCATGGGCAAATTTCGCCATAGTAGAATCCTGGTCCATACGTAATACTCTGACCTCCGGCAATCGTTCTAGCTGTGCCTCTGCTTTTTGTGTACCAGTACCAAAAAATTTAATGCGACGGCTATGGCAATTAGGGCATTCCGTCGGAATCGGCACCGTATTGCCGCAATAATGGCAACGCATATCCTCATTAGCATTATGGTAGACTAAAGCCACAGCACAATGGGGACAAGTTATGGTCTGTCCGCAATCACGACACATAACAAATGTAGAATAACCGCGCCGATTAAGCAAAATAATAGCCTGCTCACCATCGGCACAAGTAGTAACTAAGCTTTGCTGCAACTTACGGGACAAGACGCTAAAGTTCTTTTCAGCTAACTCCTTACGCATATCAACAATTTCTACTTTTGGTAAGCTGCTGCCATTAGCACGCCTTGTTAAACGTAAGTGTTTATATTCACCCTGCAGAGCTTTATAATATGTGCACAGATCAGGCGTAGCACTACCTAAAACTAATGGCGCACCAATTTGCTTACAACGTGCTAAAGCTACATCACGAGCATGGTAGTTAGGACGTTCTTCCTGCTTATAACTGCCTTCATGCTCCTCATCAATCAAGACCAAGCCTAAGTTTTCAAAAGGGGCAAATACTGCACTACGTACACCAATCAAAATCCGTGCCTGACCCGTACGCATTCTATACCAAACATCACCGCGTTCATTTTGTGACAATTTAGAATGGGCTACGGCAATACTATCACCAAACCACGCCTGAAAACGTTTAACAAGCTGAGCCGTCAGAGCAATTTCCGGCACGAGCATCAATACCTGTTTCCCTTTAGACAAGGCATAATCGGCGGCACGTAAATAAACCTCCGTCTTACCACTACCGGTAATACCTTGTAATAAAAAGACCTGTGCATCCGCTTTATCCACCGAATCTGTAATAAGCTGCACACACTCCTGCTGCTCATCCGTCAAGGTTAAATGCTCACTGCTTCCTGTGCGTCCTGCATAACTATTACGTAAAATACGCTTTTCACTTACTGTTACATAACCTCGCTCGACTAAAGCCTTCACAGCAGAGGAGCTGATTTTTACTGCATCCAATTCGCTCACGGCAAGCGGCTCACTCTGCTCCGCTAAGAACTCCAACGCCGTTTGCTGTTGCTTCGCACGCTTATTCAATAAGGACTCGTCCAAAGCCTTGCGTCCTTCATCATTAATAGCATAAGCCAACACTGTTTTTTCTTTTAAGCGTTGAGCATAGGTATAATAAAGCAGCTTTCCTTTCTCATCGCGGATAGCACGACGACGGATACTTGTTTTACCGGGAACAAATAAACGCATTGCTTCTGCCAAACTGCACATATAATATTTAGCCGTCCAACGGGCAGTGGCCAGCATCTCCTGATCAAACCAAGGCTCCTCGCCTAACACTGCTTCCACTTGTTTTAGTTTAGCTAGCATTTGCGGCTCTGTCGGCAAAGGCGTACGTTCCACCACAAAGCCCTCCACCTTCTGTCCGCCAAAAGGTACTACTACACGCCAACCGCTATCTAAAAACTGCATCTCCTCGCTGACACTGTAGGTAAATTGACGGAACAAACTTTTTACCGGTAAATTAATTGCTACGCTAACACCAAACATTCTTTGCATTCCTCCACTGACACTAACTAATATTATTTATATTCGTCCTCATCAGCTTTTTTCCTTTATTTCTCTAACTTGCAGGATAAATAGAACGGAACAGCAACCAGTTGCGCCATTACGGAAATAATAATCATCAAATGTAAATTATAATCATACAAAATTCCTAAGGACCAACTGCCTAAGAACCAAAAAATGCCGAAAGCACACTCAAAAATTCCATAGCCTGTTGCCCGACTAGCTTTAGGCACTAAAGAAGTAACTGTTGCTTTTAAAATAGACTCCTGCGCTCCCATACCAATGCCCCACAACAGTAAACCTGCCAAAACAACGCTTACAGAATAACCGCCGAAAACTAAAATAGCAAAGGGTGCTGCTAATATGGTAGAAATTACTAAAGCTTTAATTCCTTGCTTATCATATAAGTACCCAAAAAATAAAGCAGCCACCGCATCCACTAACATCGCCCCTGCATAAACTAAAGGTAATGTTTCTACTGTCAGTAAACCGTCCATGGTTACATAATTTTTTGCTAAATGCATAACAATTAAAGCATAATCGATAAAACCAAAAGCAAATAAACTAATGCCGACAATATATTTAATGAAAGAACCTTGAATTTTAAAAGGTACATATTGCTTAGGCTCCGGCTCAAAACGCTCCGGATACGGAAATTTATGTTTAGTATAAAACAATAAAGCCAAGGTTATCGCACCAGGAATCGCCAACACCGCAAAGCAGGTAGCATAAATCGTAAAAGTAGTACCCTCAGTTTTAACAAGCATCACCAAATACAAAAGAACAGGCCCTAAAAAAGCTCCCAGCTGATCTAACAACTCCTGAATGCCGAAACTTTTACCCACACCCTCCTGCGAAGCGGCAAAAGACATAATCGTATCCTTAGCAGGCTTCTTTACAGCCTTACCTATGCGTTGAACTACAAACAACATACACGCAGCAATCCAGCCATCCTCACTGACTAAAGCTAAAGCCGGCACCGCCAATACGTCCAGAATATAACCAAAAATAGTCATCGGCCAATACTGCTTAGTTTTATCCGTAAGCTTGCCGAACACATAACGCAAAGAATATCCTACCATCTCACCAAAACCGGAAATAAAACCTATTGTCGATGCTGATGCACCTAAAAGTGCCAAATACACACCACGGATACTGGAAGCTGCTTCATGGGTCATATCAGAAAATAAACTAACCACACCAAAAAGTAAAATAAACACCATTGCCTGAGATAAACCTTTTCTCTTCTCCTTAATCATCAACATCACTCCTTACATAAAATTCTTTTCTTTAATTATACACACTTATTATGAAAAAAAGCTAAAACATCCCCACAGCTAAAATAAATAAAGCTGATGACAACTGTAAAATTACATAGGCTTTTAATTATTATTTATTCATTATGTTATAATATTTTTAATAATTTATTAAAGGTTGGGATTTTTATGTACGAAAAATACACTATGCAAGCTTTGCCCGAAAAAGATTATAGTGGTGTTAGAATATAAATAGTACAAGTCAAAATGAGAATTCCTTATACGAAAAAT
>UQWU01000069.1 GCA_900544885.1 uncultured Phascolarctobacterium sp.
AAATCGCCGGTTAGAAAAAATGAACTCTGTACTTATTGTACAGAGTTCATTTTTTATGTTTATAGATAGCTTTTATTAATGTAATTAATCTAAGTCTGTACCGTAAAGACAATATGACAAATTTGTGTTATAATAAATCTTATACATTATATTAGATAGATAAAAAAAGAGAACGTAAAAACGAACAGAACAAAGGAGAGCTTTTGAAATGCGTATTATTATAGCTGGTGCAGGTAAACTTGGTTTTAGCATTGCACAGCTTTTAGCTGAAGACCAATTTGATGTAGTAGTTATTGAAAGTGACGCCCAAAGAAAAGAGTTAGTACAAAATACTTTGGACGTTTTGGCTATTGAAGGTAATTCCTGTAACCCTATTACTTTTGCTAATCCGGATATCGCTGATGCTGATGTCTTGATTGCGTGCACAGACAGTGATGAAGTAAATATGGTTACATGTCTGATGGCCAAAAACCATGGCATTAAGCATACTGTAGCACGTATCCGTAATGTTGATTATGCTATTTATGCACCGGATATGCTGAATAGAGATATGAAAATAGATTTGGTAATTAATCCGGAACGTATTACCGCAACAGAAATCGATCATATTCTTATGACTCCGTCGGCACTAAATGTTGATGAATTTGCTGATGGTAAAGTGCGTATGTTTGAAGCAAAGGTGCGTGATGATTCTCCGTTTGCTAATATTCCTCTGAAAAACTTAAATATTCCTAATGATATTCTGATAGCTATGGTATTCCGTCGTAACCAGATGTTAATTCCTCGTGGTAATGACTATGTGTTGCCCGGTGATAACGTTTACTTTGTTGGTAAACATGATGCTATTCGTGGCTTTGAAAATAACTTTGCCAATACTTATGAAAAATTAGAAAAGGTTTTGATTATCGGAGCTGGCCGTACTGGTCGTTTTTTAGCACCTATGCTGGAAAAACAGGGTATTCAGGTTAAGGTTATTGAAAAAGATAGAGCCCGCTGCCAAATGCTAGCTTCTAAATTAAATAAAGGTCTTGTTCTTTGCGGTGATGGTACGGATATTGATTTATTATTGGAAGAGGGCGTAGCAGAAGCTGACGTTGTTATCTGTTTAACTGAGGATGATAAATTAAATCTGTTATTGGCGCAATTAGCCAAGCATTTAGGTGCACGCAAGACTATTGTACGTGTTGCCCGTAATGAATATATCGAGCTGATGGAAAAAGTAGGTGTGGATATCGTTCTGTCATCCCGCCTGCTCAGTGCCGGCGAAATTCTGCGTTTTGTCCGTAAGGGCGGTATTGTTTCGGTATCCCTCTTAGAAGGTGCACAGGCAGAAGCTATGGAAATTATTGTCGGCCGTAATAGTGAGGTTGATGGTGCGATGGTTCGTGATATTAAATTGCCACAGGAATGTCTGTTGTGCGCTATTGTGCGTAATAATGAAGCTTATATTCCTAATGGTAGCACGATTCTACATGCTAATGACCGTATCATTATTTTTATCAAGAGTGAGTATGCTAAGAATATCGTGCCTATGTTTGAAACTCGGAGCTAATTGTTATGGATTCAAGTTTAGTAAATCGTTTATTAGGAAAACTGATATTGGCTTTTTCCCTAGTGTTGTTTATTCCGCTAGTGACAGCTTTAATGGTTGATAAGGCGAATGTCTGGATCTTTGCTTTCAGCTTGATTACTTCACTTACAGTTGCATCTTTATTTCATATTTATGGCGTAGAGCGCAAGCATCAACGTTTACACGTACGCGAAGCGATTGCCGTAGTTGGCTGCGGATGGCTTTTAGTATGCTTATTAGGTGCGTTGCCTTATTTATTGTATAATCCACATGATCCGATAGCGGCAGTTTTTGAGAGTGTTTCCGGTTTTACGACTACCGGAGTGACGACAGCACATTCCTTTCATGATTTTCCGCCAAGTATTTTGGTTTGGCGTTGCTTGACCCATTGGACAGGCGGTATCGGTGTAATAATGCTGTTTATTATTATTATGCCGCAGATGAACAATGGTGCCAGCTATTTATTTAATGCCGAGCTTCCTGGTGCAGTAGCTGAACGTACGCTGCCGAAAATTAAAGAATCAGCAATGATGATTCTAGCGATTTATATCAGCTTTACTTTGTTAGAAATCATGCTGTTTTTGTTAGCAGGTGTATCTTTTTTTCAAGCGGTTAACTTGGCTTTGGCGACTATGGCCACAGGCGGATTTTCCTATTTTCATGATAGCCTGATTTCCTTTGATAATACGGCTGTGGAACTAATCGCTTTAGTATTTATGCTGATTGCCAGCATGAATTTTTCCTTATATTATAAAATTTGGCGTGGCGATTGGCAGGCTTTTAAGGAAGATAGTGAGCATCGCTATTATCTGATGCTTTTAGCAGTAGCTAGTATTTTAATCTGTATTAATTTATATAGTAATAACTGTATGCCGTTTACAGATTGTCTGCGTCATGCAATTTTTCAATCTGTATCTATTGGCAGTACTACCGGTTTTGCTACATCTGATTTTAATGAATGGCCTAGCTTCAGTCGCAATATTTTATTGCTGTTGATGTTTATCGGCGGTTGTAGCGGTTCTACTGCTGGCGGTATCAAAATTTCACGCTTTATCATTTTAGTAAAAGCTGGTTGGGCAGAGCTGCTACGTATTTTGCATCCGCATATTGTTTATTCTGTTAAATTAGGTAAAAAGGATATCGATCCTGTTATCGTGGCAAATATTACTCGCTTTTTTTTCTTATATATTTTTGTGTTCGTTATTTTAAGCGTTTTGATTTCCTTATCAGGTACATCTTTAATGGAATCTATTGGTTTGATTGCTGCCTGCATGAGCAGTGTAGGTCCTGCCTTTGGTATTGTAGGTCCTACTACTACTTATAGCGATTTATCTGATTGGGCTCGCTTCATCAGTATTCTAGCGATGATTTTAGGCCGTTTGGAAATCTTTACCTTATTGGCTATCATGCAGCCGTCCTTTTGGCGTGATAAACAAAACTGGTAATTTCTTGGAGTAGAGAAAATGAAATTAGGCGTAATTTTATATCTTTTAGGCAAAATATCATTAGGTATGGGCTTAGTACAGTTAGTACCTCTTGTAATGTCCATATATTACGAGGAACAGGGAACAGCTGCCTTTTTTATCTCTATCGTCAGTGCCTTTGTTATTTCTCTGGTGTTGACTTATGCTGGACGTAATGCGACACGTAAGGACTTATCGGTACGTGAAGGTATAGGCACGGTATTTTTCTCTTGGGTGCTGGCAGCAGGCTTAGCTAGCATTCCTTTCTGTATTTTAGGTATCTTAGATCCTATAGGGGCCTACTTTGAAAGTATGTCAGGCCTGACGACTACTGGTGCGACGGCTATTGCTGATTTGGAATGTTTGCCGAAAAGTATTTTGTTTTGGCGTGCTATGATGCACTGGATGGGCGGTATTGGTATTATTGTTATTTTCGTTGCCTTATTGCCGCAGATAGAAGGCAGTGCGATGTATTTGTTCAACGCAGAGGTAACCGGCTTTTCGAATACCCGTATTATGCCGCGTATTCGTACGACAGCTGTTGCTTTATTCTATATTTATTTATTGATGACTATTATTCTTACAGGTATTTTACGTGGTATGGGAATGGGTGTTTATGATGCTGTTTACCATGCCTGCTCTGCGATTGCTACAGGCGGCTTCTCACCGTATAATAGTAGTGTCGGTTATTTCCATACGCCTATGATTGAATATGCGTTGTCTATCTTTATGTTATTAGCAGCAGGTAACTTTGCTGTTTATTATCAAGTCTCTCAAACAGGCTTAAAGGCTATTTGGGAGGATTTGGAGTTCAGAACCTATGTATTAACCATGCTTGCTATTTCCGTTTTAATTACCATTAATATTGTTATGGAAAACGGTTACAGTGTAGCTGATGGCTTTCGTACGGCACTGTTTCATGTGGCCTCCTTTGGTTCTACCACAGGTTTTGTTGCCGACAACTATGATTTATGGCCGTCTTTTTCGAAAATGCTCTTGGCAGCTACTTTTTTGACAGGTGGTTGTGCAGGTTCTACTGCAGGTGGTATAAAAATCTGTCGCTGGATTGTTTTAATAAAAACTGTTGCTGCTGAATTGCGTCGTACTTTGCATCCGCAAATGCTGTTAAATGTACATTATGGTAAAAACCGCTTGCCATCTGTGACAATTATTAATATAGGACGTTTCTTTTTTACTTATGTGTTTCTTGTTGCGTTATTATCTTTAGTGGTTACAGCAAGTGGTATGACTGTAGAAGAGAGCTTGTTCGGTGTAGCTTCTTGTATGGCCAGTGTAGGTCCTGCTTTTGGTTCTTTAGGCGCTACCGGTAACTATGCAGAAATTCCGGCCATGGGTAAATTTGCTTTAGCTTTAGCTATGCTATTAGGTCGTCTGGAATTATTTACTGCTTTGGCATTATTACGTAGCGAATATTGGCGTCATAGTAAGCATTGGTAAAATATGTTACAGAATTAAACAAAAATAATTAAAGAAGAATATACTTTGTATATTCTTCTTTTCTTTTTATTTATAATAATGTATAATATGTCCAATATGTTGCGACAGGAAGAAGCTTACCCATCAAGGAAATAAGAGAAAAATTAAACTTAAAATACATAAGAAAAAGCTCTTTCTGAAGAATAATGAATTGAATGGAGGGAGAGGTCATCAAGAAGTTTTTTATTACTTGGATGACGGAAAAATTATGAAAACAAGAAAAGCAGCAGTAATCGGTTTAGGACATGTAGGTGCACACGTAGCGTATAGCTTAGCTATTCAGGGAATTGTTTCTGAATTGGTGTTAGTTGATTTAAAGCAAGATAAATTAGTTAGTGAAGTGCAGGATTTGCGTGATGCCTTGCTCTATTGTCCTCATGATGTAGTTATTAATGGTGGTACTTATACTGATTTGGGTGATTGTGATGTAATTGTTAATGCTGTTGGTGATATCGACTTGGTAGCTAGCGGTAATAGACTGGATGAGATGAATTTTACTGCCTCACAAGTCAAAGGCTATGTAAAAAAAGTTATGGCTAGTGGTTTTAAAGGCTTTATTATTAATATTACCAATCCGTGTGATGTTATTACTGACATTATCTATCGTGAAAGCGGCTTGCCTAAGGGTCATGTATTTGGTACAGGTACCGGTCTTGATACTTCGAGATTAGTATCCCAGTTGTCCTTGCAGACAGGTGTAGCACCGCAATCCATCAGTGCTTATATGATTGGTGAGCATGGTGCTAGCCAAATGGCTGCTTGGTCATGTGTAAGCTTCGGCGGTGTACCTTTGAGTACATTGGAAAAAGTAGATGAACGTTTTGCTTTTGATAAGCCGGAATTACAGAAGAAAGCTATTGGCGGCGGCTGGGTAACTTATTGTGGCAAGCATTGTACTGAGTATGGTATTTCTTCTACTGCTGCCCGTATGGCACGTTGCGTTTTAAATGACGAAAGATTGATAATGCCTGCTAGTATGTTGTTAGACGGTGAATATGGTGAAAAGGATGTTTTCGTCGGCGTACCTTGTTTAATCGGTGCTCATGGTGTAGAAAGAGTTTTGGAATTACCTCTGACTGCAGAGGAAAAAGCACAATTCCATGCTTGCTGTGAAGATGTACGTAGAAATACACAAATGGGTCTTTTAGTTCCTGCTGTAGAATAAATATTGTAATTTCACTCTTAAAATTTAATGTGAAAAATAAAAAAATAGTGTAAAGGAGAATGTATTTTTTTATATTCTCCTTTATTTTTTTATGTGAATAGTCTATAATTTACACTATAGAAAGTATATTAGTGAGCATAAAATATGTTGTTTATTGTATTGTATTTATTTAATAATGTACTATAAATGACAAATGCCACTTAATAAAGCAAAAACTTTCTGAATCTTAAATCTATAGTGAATGGAGGCTCCCCGGCGCCCAACCAGTTAATTGCAAAACAAATCAGCAT
>UQWU01000070.1 GCA_900544885.1 uncultured Phascolarctobacterium sp.
GTTAAGATGAGAAAAACCTCATTTTAACTTGTACTAAATCTTGACATAGGACCACACCAAGCCTACAATATATATAAAAATAACAATATACATAAACCAGTCAAAGCCGGTCGTAATCCGTAGAAAATAGTCTAGCTGTGCTTCCATAAATCTAAAAAAATCCCTTCCTAAAACATCTTATTTTGAGAAAAAAGAAAAACCACATCTAAGATGCGGTTTTTCTGTAATGATAAACTTAAACTAACCGAAATTTTATTTTCTGTTTTTCAGTTCTTCAAACAGTAAATCATTAAGTACGCGGATATAAGTACCTTTCATACCCAAGGATTTAGTTTCGATTAAGCCGGCGCTTTCAAATTTACGTAGAGCATTAACGATAACGCTACGTGTAATGCCTACACGGTCAGCAATTTTAGAAGCAACCAACAGACCCTCGTTGCCATCCAACTCGCCTAAAATATTAATAATCGCTTCCAATTCAGAGAAGGACAAGGTAGAGAAAGCGATTTGTACCATAGCTTTCTTACGAACCTCTTCTGCCACACGTACTTCACGGTCATGAAGAATTTCAACGCCTAAAACAGTAGCTGCATATTCAGCCAACAACAAATCCTCATCATCAAAAATAGCATCATATTTAGCTACAATCAAAGTACCGATGCGTTCACCGTTACCATAAATAGGTACAACAGTAGTCATTTTATCTTTGAAGATGCATTTGGTATCAGCAACGAAAGAGCAATTATGATCTTGATGCGGAATATTAGCTAAAGTTTCTTTAACGCCCATGATGAAGTTCAGATAATCATCGGGAAAACGTTTATCATCAAGAACTTTTTCGCGCATAATATCGCATTCAAATTCACGAATCAAAGCGTAGCCTTTAACAGAGCCTTTTCGACCAACAATATAAGTGTTAGCTTGAATAACGTCACGCAATAGTCTAGCAATAGCGTTAAACTCTACACTATCTCCTTTTTGTAGCAACTTATTGATTTTTCTTGTTTTTTCTAATAATTCCATAATTACCCCTCCTAATTATTCACTATGCACGCGGATGATTTTGTCTATATACAGTTGCTATACGCTCATTAGTAATATGCGTATAAATCTGTGTCGTAGATAAATTAGCATGGCCTAACAATTCCTGCACTGCACGTAAATCAGCACCATGCTCCAATAAATGAGTAGCAAATGAATGTCTTAATGTATGCGGACTGACGTTCTTGCGTAGCGCAAGATGTGAAATATATTTATCCAAAATACGTCGGACACTTCTATCAGTCAATACACCGCCACGATTATTTACAAAAAGAAATTCATGTGGCTCTGCTGCATATTTCACCATCAACGCTTTACGAATACCTAAATATTCCTGCACAGCGCGGCAAGCTGTATGACCTAAAGGCACTACACGTTCTTTATTACCCTTACCTAAAACCAGTACATAACGGTTTTCCAGATCAATACGATCCAATGTCATCCCAACAAGCTCCGAAACACGGCAACCAGTAGCATAAAGGATTTCCAAAACCGCCTGATCTCGTCTGCCTAAAGGCTTCTGATCAGGTAACTCTAATAGTTCATTCACTTCAAATTCATCCAAAAAAGTCGGCAACTTTTTCTCCAACTTCGGCGAATGAATCTTACTTAAAGGATTATATTCAATAATATTCTCCCGCACTAGATATTTGTAGAAAGAACGTAAGGCAGATATTTTTCTAGCAATAGTGCGCCGTGCATACTGCTTCTCATTGAGAAAAGCAAGATAAGAACGTATATCCAACAGACCCACCTGCTCCCAAATAACAGTTTTTTGCCATTTCTCTTGACAAAAAACTGCAAAAGCATGAATGTCCTTGCGATAGTTCTCTATGGTAAGCTTAGAACAGCTTTTTTCAACTTCTAAATATGTCAGAAAGCTTTCGGCATATTTATTTTCCGCACTACTCATAGAAACATCAAGCCCCTTAATTTATTATACTAGCACAAAGCCTTATTTTTGTGAAGAAAATTTTTGTATAATTCTCAATAATCTAATAGCTTATGACTATACGAAAAGAAACAGTGCCGAGTTTAAGCACTGTTTCTTTTTTTCTAGAAGCAGTTTTTGTTTAACTATATAGAAAAATATATCTTAAAATCATATGATTGTCAAGCATTTGTTTTTCATTTAGTAGCATTAATCAATATATAATATATTTTGATATTAGATTAATAAATTCCTTGCTTTATATTTATCTTACAGTATTTTTTATTTGCAAAAAAAAGAAAGAAATATTCGGGTAATTAACAATGATTGAATAATAGAACACAAAATATTTTTTATATTAACCCTTCTGATGTTTCTATTATTACTAATATATGTTACAATTATACCATATTTTGCAGGTAAACCCTGTAATGAAAGGAGTTTAATAATGAAACGAAGCGAAAAATTCCGTCAGGTCAACCGGGAGGCTAAGGCTACTGTAGTGGCAACGGCGGCGGTCATCATTTTCTGGTGGTTAGCTGGCTTCGGATTGGCTGACATCGACATTTCTTTCTGGCATACGCCGCTGTGGGTTTGGGGAGGCTGTGTCGGAACATGGCTGTTTGCCATTTTGGTTACCGTTATTCTCTCAGAGAAGGTCTTTAAAAACTTTGATTTAGACGACAAGGAGGATAACAGTAATGAGTAACATTATCAATCTTCTTCCCGTTATCGTGTTTCTGATTGCACTTCTGTCAATCAGTGCTTACATTCAACGAGCTTCTAAAGAAGAACGTCAAAAAGATTTCGCTAAAGATTATTTTATCGGTGGACGCACTTTGGGCGGTTTTGTGCTGGCAATGACTACAGCCGCTACTTATAGCAGCGTTAGTACTTTTGTCGGTGGTCCTGGTATGGCTTGGGTTATCGGCTATGGCTGGTTATATATGGCAATTGTACAGGTCGTAGTTATTTTCCTAGTTTTAGGTGTTTTCGGCAAAAAGATTGCCTTAATTGCACGCTCTATCGATGCCGTTACTATTATCGACGTACTGCGTGCCCGCTATAAATCTAATTTCTTGGCTAATCTGGCTGCCTTAGTCATTGTCGCCTTCTTCTGCTCCACAATGGTAGCACAGTTTGTAGGTGCAGCTAAACTGTTCGAGGCTGTTACAGGCTTCTCTTACACCTCCGGTTTAACACTGTTCGGTTTAATCGTAGTCTTTTATACTACCATCGGCGGTTTTAAAGGTGTTGCCGTTACTGATGCCTGCTGTGCCGTAGCGATGATTATCGGTATGTGTATTCTTATGGGTGGTATGATGCAGGTCGGAGGCGGCTTCGACAACATCATGAAGCATATCAGCACAAATCATCCTGATATGCTAGAGCCTCTTTCTCGTGGTAAGATGCCTATGTCCTTATATATCAGCCAATGGCTGTTGGTCGGTATCTGTACTCTATCCCTGCCGCAATCCGTTGTCCGCGGTATCAGCTACAAAAATACTAAAGCACTCCATCGTGCTATGATTATCGGTACTATCGTTATCGGTGCCATGACCTTAGTTGCTACCTGGATTGGTGTTTTGAGCAAGGGTATCCTCACCAATGGACTGACTGCCTATGGTAACAGCGTTGACAATCTGATGCCCATTGCAATTGTTCAAAGTCTCTCCCCCTTCTGGGCAGGCGTTATTATCATCGGACCTATCGCCGCAACTATTTCTACCGTATCCTCTTTACTCCTGAGCTCTTCTTCATCCATCGTCAAGGACGTATATATGAATATTAAGAAGGAGCGTGGTGAAGACTTAAGTAATGATCACATCCGCCTGTACAGCCTGATGGCTACTATTGTCCTTGGTCTGATTGTATACATCATTGCTGTTGAACCGCCAAGCGTCATCTGGCAGATTAATATGTTTGCCTTCGGCGGTCTAGAAACAGCTTTCTTCTGGGTGCTGATTTTCGGTCTCTTCTGGCATAAGGCTAATAAATACGGTGCTATTGCTGCTATGAGTGGTGGTGTTATTATTTATTGTCTGACCATGGCACTGAAAATCAAAGTCTTTGACCTGCATCAAATCGTTTTAGGTATCTTCTTCTCCCTTGTACTTTTCTTAATCGGCAATGCTATGGGCAAAACCGTTGATGAAAAAACTCTGCGTACCTTCTTCCCTGAAAGATTTGATGACTAAATTTTCTCATCCTGTCAATTTATAAGTACACACTAATCCAAAAGAAAACTGCACCTGTCGGTAAGGTAAGCTTACTTGTCAGGTGCAGTTTTTTTTATTTATTCAGCTGTAACAAAAATTATTCAGCAGCGGGAATTTCCCAGCCAACTTGAGTATTATGGCGAACATCGTCGCAGCATTTATGAAAAGCTGCTTTTTCTTCTTCGTTCAACGGCAATTCATATACTTTCTCAACGCCATTAATACCTATTAAGCAAGGTACACCAACGAAAACATCTTTTTCACCATATTCGCCTTCCAGCAACATGCTTACCGGCATAATCAGTTTTTCGTCGTTAACGATGCTACGTACAACGCGGGCAGCAGTAGAAGCTACACCATACTCAGTGCAATGCTTACCGGCATAGGTTACCCATGCACCACCGATAGCTTTCTTTTGCAGTTCAGGTTTATCAAAAGCAAAACGTTCGTCTACTTTTTCCAGAGTGCTCAGCGGAACGCCGCCAAAGTTTACGCAGGACCAAGCAGCGATTTGGCTGGCACCATGTTCACCAATCATGTAAGCACTGATGGATTGCGGTGCTACACCGGTTTGAATGGACAGTTGAGAAATCAGACGAGAGCTATCTAAGCCGGTACCGGTACCAAATACGTGACCTTTCGGCAGACCGCTTTCATGATAGATAATATCAGTAATAACGTCGCAGGGATTGGTAATATTAACGATAATACCATGGAAGCCGCTAGCCATAATTTTCTTAACAAAGCCCTTAACTTGAGCAGCAGTAAATTTCAGTTCATCCAAACGATTTAAAGTAGCCAGCAAGTCGATATCACCGATAGCATTAACGATAATATCGCAATCGCCTAAATCAGCATAAGTACCTGCATTGATTACTACATCATGCGGGCAGTATAAAACTGCATCACGCAAATCCTGTACTTCACTGGTCAGCTTATCTTCTTTTAAATCAACTAATACTAATTCAGAAGCAATACCTTGAATAATCAGGCTGTAAGCAACATGAGCACCTACATGACCTAAACCGATTACAGCAATTTTTCTTTTGTTCATATTCTCCTGTCACCAAAAAGCTTTGCAGATAAACTGCTTGGTGACCTCGAGCCTCCATTCACTATAGATTTAAGATTCAGAAAGTTTTTGCTTTATTAAGTG
>UQWU01000071.1 GCA_900544885.1 uncultured Phascolarctobacterium sp.
GCAGTAAAAGCAAGAGTGATAACGTTATATTAACTCTTGTAGAACGTCTTACACGCAAGTACATAGCCATTAAAATCGAAGGAAAAACAACATCTTCCGTTAGTAAAGCTATGGAATACTTGAAAAATTACTATGGCGATAAGTTTAGCCAGATATTCAAAACTATAACAAGTGATAACGGTAGTGAATTTGCTGAACTCGCAAAGCTTGAAGATAACACAAAGACAAAAGTATACTTTGCCCACCCTTACAGTTCATGGGAAAGAGGTTCTAACGAACGTCACAATGGTCTTTTAAGAAGATTTATTCCTAAAGGAAAGAGAATAGGCAAATATACTTCTGATGATATTCTGTTGACAGCTGATTGGTGTAATTTGTTACCCAGGAAAATACTCGGATACAAATCACCTGATGATCTATTCGAGAATGAGCTTGATAAGATTTATGCAGCTTGATTTTTTAAAAGTGTGCAACTTCTTATTGCAATTTAGGGTTGTATATTTTTTTATGATTTGTGTCTAAAATTTGTTGACTAGTGCAATTTTCCGAGTATCTGTGTTTCTGCATTTACTAATCTGATGTCAGGGATAAAGTAGTCCCCGCATTGAATATAGGTTAAATTCTGCACCATAATAGTACCTCCGTTCAATCTTGTTTGCATTTTGATTGTACCTAAATGAAAAGAAAAAGTGAAGTTTGTCACATACGCAAATGAGCGATACCTGGTCGTTCAAACCAAGTATCGCTCATTCTCTTTTTCTAACCTCAACTGCCAGATGCCGTAGCCATAGAAAATTTGTTGCTTCCTGTTTTATGGGCACCTGGCATTAGAGATGGTTTTTGTTATTTTATATTCCGCAGAAGTAATAATAGATTTGGCTTGTTTATTGCGTTGAATCGTCCTCGTTTATATTTTATCAAAGCAGGAAGTCTTGCAGCATACAAGCTAGTTCGCACCTTTCAGTAACATCATCGTATCCGTACTCCAACTCATCCAACTCTATTTCAACACATTTGTCAAAAAGCTCTTCTCTTTGTTTGGGAGAAAATTCTAAAAGTTCCTCAACCGTCAGATTGAATTCATTTTTTAAAAATTTCACTAATTTCTCGTCCATTTGCAGCCTCCACAATCTTATCATAAAGAGAATTTTTAAAAGCTTCCGACCCCTTAGAAATGATGGTTTTTAAAATTCCGTTATCAGTAACGCACGCTTTAATGCCATTATAGCTGTAAATATACCCTCCGTGCACAACATCTACGCTTCGTTCACCAAAAGCCATCGCTTTCTTCAAATCATCTAGGGACCCTCCTCGTCTATATATTTGGTCGCAAGAGTGGTCACTAACAGCTTTAAGGCGACCCATTCCTTTCAACGAACATCCTACTAATTCTTCACGATAAATTTTCTTTAATCCCCCTGGAGCTTTCACTCCTTGTTGTATATTAGCATTATTGGAGGTCTTATTCAAGTTCTGTTTTTTATTACCTTCATCACCAGTTCCGTCAACCTGCTTAAAAAGGCCCCCTGGTCCTCTTGGGTGCTTCATTGGGTCCCAAGAATCTCTGGTGGCATGATTTAGCCCACCTGCGTCTTTTGTCATCTGTACGGCGGTTTCTACCTGTTCTCCATCTTCGGGGCTCTGTGGGCCGTCTGTGGGCTCATCGCCACCCGTTCCCGGGAAGCCATCCATATCCATACCGCCAATTTCGCCTTGGTCGATTTCGTCGGATGCTTTTTCGATATCCTCTTTTGCCGGATCAAGAAACAGCCAAACATCCATCTTTTCTTTTGTATATATAATGGAAGGAAAAATATTCAAGACACAAAAAAGCAGATAAGCCGAAGCTTATCTGCTTAATATACGAGATTAAGTTAGGATTATAATACGCGGCATGCACCATAATAACGTGCACCCCAGTAACCGGTAAATGCGGAAGAAACAGTAACGCCGGTGCTGGTACCTGCATGAATGAAGTTACCATTACCAACATAGATGCCGCAGTGAGAAGCACCTGGTTCATAAGTAGTGAAGAAAATCAAATCGCCAGGACGTAATTGGCTCATAGAAATTTGACGGCCATAATAGAATTGGCTATCTGCAACGCGGGGCAGAGATACGCCTGCACGTGCGAAAGCATATTGAGTGAAACCGGAGCAGTCAAAACCATACGGAGAAGTTCCGCCAAATACATATGGAGTACCGATGACACTGTAAGCTGCACGTAATACGTTACGTACAACAGAATTGCTACGGTTAGGAGGCATTTCTTTGTTCATCAGCGCTCTATAAGTATCAGAACCGATAATACCGTCAACCTCTAAGCCACGGTCGCTTTGAAACTGTCTAATAGCAGCTTCGGTGGAAGGACCGAAATCACCATCTATAGCATTAATTGTATAATGTAATTCAACTAAACGTTTTTGAATCGCCATAACCTCTTGTCCATCGTCACCGCGTTGGAAAGAAGCGAATGCAGTAACTGTTCCTGCGAATGTGAACATAACAGTTAAGCACATCGTTAAGAAATTCTTTTTTACCAAAGACCTCCACTTCCTCTCGTTCGATTAACATATAAAAATTATATCATAAAAAAGGTCATGTGTAAAAGGTTATTTTCTAACAATTCACAAAAACGTTAATTTTTTATTAAAATTGCTCATTTTTTACATTTTATATGACGCGCAATTAAATATAATGGACGATGTTTAATTTCTTCAAAAATACGACCAATATATTCTCCTAAAATACCGATTCCTACCAGTTGAATACCTCCTAAAAAGAGTACACTAACGGTCATAGTAGCCCATCCTGGTACAGCATCATCAGTGAGATATTTTACATAAAATACATGACCTAAAAGCATAATACTGCATAAACCAAACACTATACCGATATAAAAAGCCCAACGCAAAGGTAAATTAGAAAAAGCAGTAATGCCATCTAAAGCAAAATGCAGCATTTTATGCAGGTTAAATTTAGAATGACCGGCAAAACGAGGCGGTGCTACAAACTCTAGCACTGTAACCCTAAAACCTAAAGTATTCACTAAGCCGCGGATAAAGCGGGCACGCTCACGATAAAGCTTAAAGGCATCTACGGCAATACGGTCCATCAGGCGGAAATCACTGCCGCCAGGGGTAATTTCTACTTCTGACAGAGCGTTGATGACCTTATAATAAACGCTGGAAGTGATATTTTTAAAGAAGCCTGCATCCTCAGTTGCCATACGCTTGGTTTGAACGATTTCATGGCCGTTTTCCCATAAACGCAGCATCTCCGGCAACAGCTCAGGCGGATGCTGTAAATCGCCATCCATAGTGATAACAGCGTCACCGTCAGCATTATCCAGACCGCAGGTCAAAGCCATCTGGTGACCATAATTACGGCTCAAAAGATAAGCCTCTACGTGCTCATCCGCCTTAGAAAGCTCATTTAAAATAACAGCACTGCTGTCACGGGAGCCATCATCCACAAAAATAATATTGTAATCATAGGGCTCCTGCTCCATTACAGCGGTGATTCGCTTATGAAATTCATGCAGATTTTTTTCTTCATTGAAAACAGGTACAACAATGGATATTTTTTTCATTTATACACACCTTATTCATTTAAATTTATGCAAAGAGCTCATAAAAAAGGCTGCCTATCGCGTCAGGCAGCCAAACTATCAGTTATGAGTACTCAATAAGCCGAGTTCTGTTCCGCAAAGCGGTGATAATCATTTATCTAGTCTTACAGTTGCCTGCAAGCTCAAGCGACACAACCCGGGAGGATCAGCGGGCCGCTTCATCCCTCCCCTATTTGGTCTTACTCCGGATGGGGTTTACCTAGCCAGCCTGTTACCAGACTGCTGGTGCGCTCTTACCGCACCGTTCCACCCTTACCTGCTAAAAGCAGGCGGTACACATTTCTGTGGCACTATCCCTGAGGTCACCCTCGCCGGACGTTATCCGGCATCCTGCCCTATGGAGCTCGGACTTTCCTCATTAGTCTTAAAGACTACCGCGATTATCTTTCGTACTCAATTGGTTATATAAACGTTGTTCAGAAATGTATTATCCTAGAGATAATAACCTTGAACAACCACTTATATACTATATACATAGAGTAATGCTATATAGTCATTATGAAATTATTAAAGCTAAAAGAAGTTAGCTCATATCTTTAATATTATAGCACAAGAGCCGTTTCTTCGCTATCTAATTCACAAATAATTTACATTTATCCTTAGTCAACCATCATAACCAGGCTCTCATTTTCTCTATATGTTGTATTTTTTTACTATTGAATGAATTTTTATACATAGCATATAAGGCGTTCAAATAACCAATTCCTGATCTTTTTTCCTACCTACATTGCTTATCATAACAGCTTTATATGAACATTACATTAATTGGCAAAAATATCCCTGCACGTAAGAAGTTTTTATTATCTTTTATACTAATTTTTATCTATATAGATTACATTGTAAACATTTTTATCTTTAGTAGCAGGTATTAGTACCTACTGAAACACTTTGGTCATAACTGCTACTAAAGTCATGTTTGCTATATGCTAATATTTAACGCTTGTAAAATAAACGTAAAGTTTTGATAAAAAAAAGTGCCCACAGTCCATGCTGTAGGCACTTTTATGCTCTGTTTTTATTAAGCTTTTAATTCTGAATTGCAATAAGAAATTGCACACTTTTTAAAAATCAAGTTGCATAAATCTTATCAAGCTCATTCTCGAATAGATCATCAGGTGATTTGTATCCGAGTATTTTCCTGGGTAACAAATTACACCAATCTGCTGTCAACAGAATATCATCAGAAGTATATTTGCCTATTCTCTTTCCTTTAGGAATAAATCTTCTTAAAAGACCATTGTGACGTTCGTTAGAACCTCTTTCCCATGAACTGTAAGGGTGGGCAAAGTATACTTTTGTCTTTGTGTTATCTTCAAGCTTTGCGAGTTCAGCAAATTCACTACCGTTATCACTTGTTATAGTTTTGAATATCTGGCTAAACTTATCGCCATAGTAATTTTTCAAGTATTCCATAGCTTTACTAACGGAAGATGTTGTTTTTCCTTCGATTTTAATGGCTATGTACTTGCGTGTAAGACGTTCTACAAGAGTTAATATAACGTTATCACTCTTGCTTTTACTGC
>UQWU01000072.1 GCA_900544885.1 uncultured Phascolarctobacterium sp.
AGCTAAGGCAAAATCGGATTCTATGAAGAAGGAAATAAACAAATTTCTATATTTTTATAGATTTTTGGCAACGGAAAAAGTATGAAAACTAGAGGCTTTGAAAAAATTGCTAAATATGCTGCTGTGGATTTTCCCTTGCCGGAGCGTAAAACTAAATTCAGTGCAGGATATGATTTCTGCGTTCCTGAAGAAGTAACTTTGGAGCCGGGTAAATTACAGCTCGTTCCTACTGGCGTAAAAGCGTATATGCAGGAAGGTGAATACCTGGGTATGCATATCCGTAGCAGTATGGCTGTAAAAAAACATATTATGTTGGTTAATAATGTAGGCATCATCGACGCCGATTATTACAATAATGAAGATAATGAAGGTCATATCATGCTTGCTCTGCTCAATATGGGTGAAGAAGCTGTTGTTTTGCCTAAAGGTGAACGTGTGGCACAGGGTATTTTCTACAATTATCTGACTATCGATGGCGATGAGTTGTCTGAAAAGGCTGTTCGTGGCGGCGGCTTCGGCAGCACTGGCAAATAAGACTACATAATTGCAATATTGTGTAAAATATTAACAATTATACAGCTATCTTTAGAAATTACAGTTTAATATTTGACAAACACTTATGAGAGTAATATAATCATGCTAATGATGAACTATTCAAGATAGAGGTGCGGAAAGCATTAGTAACCTGTGGAGCGGGAGCTGGGAAGCAGGGGAAAGGGCTAACGCCGAAGTACGACAGACGCCGAATTTGTTGTGCTGGGCCGTCAGTGAAAAACTGCCGGACTGTCGCTGTAAAGCAGCGGAGGGCTATCTCAGCAATCATGTCAGTTATAAGTGCATGTATTTACCGTTGAGATAATTAATAAAATATCTCAACGGTTTTTTTATAAGAGAATAGCGAGAAGTAGTTTGTATAATAAATTAAGGAGTGACTTTGATGATTCGAGTTTTAGTAAATGGTGCCTTGGGTCGTATGGGCAGCGAAGTATGTAAAAAGGTTTGGGCTGAAGCTGATTTAGAATTAGCAGCTGTTGTCGATGCTAAAGAAGGCACAGTGACTTTAGGTGATACAGTTTTTGGTATTGAGACAGATTTAGAACATGCTATTGAAGCATCTAAACCTGATGTAGTGGTAGATTTTACTCGTCCCGATGTAGTTATGAATAATCTGCGTAAGGTTCTGGCTTTAGGTGTTCATGCAGTTGTCGGTACTACCGGTTTTAGCGATGCTGATTTAAAAGAAGTCGATGAGCTGGCACGCAAAAATAATACTTCTCTTTTGATTGCACCGAATTTTGCTTTAGGTGCTGTCGTTATGATGAAATTAGCTTGTGAAGCTGCTAAATATTTTCCTCATGTGGAAATCATTGAAAAACATCATGATAATAAACTGGATGCTCCCAGCGGCACCGCTATTATCACTGCACAAAAAATTGCTGAAGTACGTAAGGCTATGCGTCAAGGTCACGTGGATGAACGTGAAACCATGGCCGGTGCTAGAGGTGCTGATTTTGAAGGCATGAAGATTCACAGTGTACGTCTGCCGGGTTATGTAGCTTCCCAGGAAGTTATTTTCGGTGGTCAAGGTGAAACACTGCATATCAGTACAGACCCTGTTAACCGCGAATGCTATATGCCGGGTGTAGCACTTGGCTGTCGTAAAATTTTAGACCAAGTAGGTCTGGTTTACGGTTTAGATAAATTATTATAATAAGAGAATTTAGGGGGAAAAGGGTATGAAAAAATACAATGTTGCTATTTTAGGTGCTACTGGTGCTGTAGGTACCGAGTTCCTTAAATTGATAGAAGAACGTAATTTCCCGTTTGCAGAACTGCGCTTATTAGCATCTAAACGTAGTGCAGGTAAACAAATCGAATTTATGGGTAAAACCTATACTGTACAAGAAGCTACTAAAGATTCTTTTGACGGTATTGATATTGCTTTATTTGCAGGTGGCAGCGTATCTAAAGAATTTGCTCCCTATGCTGTAGAAGCAGGTGCTGTCGTTATTGATAACTCCAGTGCTTTCCGTATGGACCCGGAAGTTCCGCTGGTTGTTCCTGAAGTTAACCCCGAAGATATTTTGAAGCATAAAGGTATCATCGCCAATCCTAACTGCTCTACCATTATTATGGTTATGGCTTTAAAACCATTGTATGACATGGCACGTATTAAACGTCTTGTTGTCAGCACTTATCAAGCTGTATCCGGTGCAGGCAAAGAGGGTATTGATGAATTGACCAACCAGACTAAGGCTTACAGCGAAGGCCGTGAGATGGAAGCTCATATCCTGCCGTCTGCAAGTTTAGCTAAGCATTATCCGATTGCTTTCAATTTGATTCCGCAGATTGATGTGTTCCTGGATAATCTATATACCAAAGAAGAAATGAAAATGGTTAACGAAACCAGAAAAATTATGCATGATGACGATATGCGCATCACTGTAACTACTGTACGTGTACCTGTTTACCGCAGTCATAGCGAAACCATTAACATTGAATTTGAGCATGATCTGAATTTGGCTGATATGGCACAAGCTATTGATGCTTTCCCGGGCGTACAAATGTTGGACGACCCGCAAAATCAGGTTTATCCTATGCCTTTATATACCTCCGACAAAAACGATTGCTATGTAGGTCGTCTGCGCCGTGATGAATCCAATCCCAACAGCTTTAACTTGTGGGTTGTAGGTGACCAAATCCGTAAGGGTGCAGCACTCAATACATTGCAGATTGCCGAAGTTATGATTAAAAACGATTGGCTGAAAAAATAAGCCGAGGCAATAGAGAAGGGAAGTATTTTTTTATGAAGATTATTGTACAAAAGTTCGGTGGTACTTCTGTTGCCAGCGAGGAAAGCCGTTTAGCTGTCAAAGAAAAAGTACAGCAGGCTATTAAAAACGGTTATGCTCCTGTAGTAGTAGTTTCTGCTATGGGACGTAAAGGCGCACCGTATGCTACTGATACTTTGATTGATACCTTAAAAAGCGTCAATCTTTCTGTAAATGCACGTGAAATGGATATGCTCATGTGCTGTGGCGAGATTATCTCTGCCTGCGTCATGGCGGCAACTCTGCAAAAATTCGGTATCAACGCTATGGCATTGACCGGTGGTCAGGCAGGTATCATCACCGATTCTCAATTTGGTGCAGCACGTATCAAAAATATTCATACTGACAATTTACTGCGCCTTTTAGAAGCAGATATTGTTCCTGTAGTCTGTGGTTTCCAAGGCATGACCGAGAACAATAATAAATTTACTACCTTAGGCCGTGGCGGCAGTGATACATCTGCAGCAGCCTTAGGTGCAGCTTTAAAGGCTGATTATATTGAAATTTATACTGACGTGGAAGGCATTATGACTGCAGATCCTCGTTTGCTAAAAAATGCTAGCATTATGCAGCAGATTTCTTATGGTGAGGTCTGCCAAATGGCTTACAACGGTGCTAAAGTCATTCATCCTCGTGCCGTAGAAATTGCTATGGACAGCAATATTCCGATGTATGTTAAATCCACCTTTAGTGACGCACCTGGTACTTTGATTACCACTAAATGCATTAATCATGCTGATGGCTCTGAGGTTGATATTAATGAAAGTTTTGCCAGCGGTATTGCTAATCTTAGTGACTTGGCACAATTCCGTATCGAGCTTAATCCGCAAAATCTGGCTGCAGGTCGTGATTTGTTTGAGGATTTGGCAGAAGCAGGCATCAGTGTCGGCTGCTTGAACTTGTCCGAAAAAGAAGCTATGTTTGCAGTTTTCTCTCCGGATGTAGAGCATACCTGCAAGGTGCTGGACGATACCGGGTTTAAATATGTTTGCAATAAAGGCTGTGCGAAGGTTTCTGTAGTCGGCAGTGCTATGCGCGGAGTTCCTGGTATTATGGCTAACTTCGTAACTGCTTTGGCAGAAAACAACATCGCTATTTTACAAACTGTGGATTCAGATACTACTATTTCCGCAATTATTAAAGAAGAGTGTTTAGTAGATGCTGTTACAGCATTACATAAAGCGTTTAAATTATAAAAGAGGGGCGAATATACTCATGAAAAAACCTTATTTCGGTCGATTATTAACAGCAATGGTAACTCCGTTTAAAAAAGATGCAAGCGTTAACTATGAAGCAGGCTGCCAACTGGCTGACTGGCTGCTGGAAAACGGTACTGATGCACTTTTAATTGAAGGCTCTACCGGCGAAGCTGCTACTATGGATATGGATGAAAAACTGCAATTTATGGAAACTATCGTTAAGCATATTAACGGTCGTGCACCGATTATTGCCGGTGCAGGTACTAACTGCACCGCTACCACCATTGACTTAGTAAAGAAAATGGAAGCTATCGGTGTTGACGGTGTCCTGGTTGTAGGTCCTTACTATAATAAACCGACTCAAGAAGGTTACTATCAACATTTTGCAGCTGTTGCTAAAGCTACTAAGCTGCCGATTATCGTTTATAACGTACCTGGTCGTACAGGCTCTAACATTCTTCCTGCTACTATTGCCCGCCTGGCAAATGATTTTGACAATATCGTAGCTGTTAAAGAAGCAGCAGGTAATGTTGCTCAAACTGCTGAACTGTATCGTGTACTGCCTGAAAGAATCTCCATTTACAGCGGTGATGATGTTTTGATTCTGCCGTTCATGGCTGTAGGTGCTTGTGGCTTGATTTCCGTACTTGCTAACTGCAATGGTAAAATTCTGCAAGACCTGATGCAGGCTTATAGCGAAGGCCGCGTAGCGGAAGCTGCTGAAATGAATAAAAGAGTTGTGCCCTTGGCACGTACTTTGTTTACCGAAAGCAATCCTATTCCTGTTAAAGCAGCAGTTACCATGGTTACCGGCATCGATGCAGGTGATCCCCGTCTGCCGTTGACTCCGATTACTGATGAAGACAGAGTAGAATTGGAAGCAGTACTGAGAGAGTACTCTATGATTAAATAAAATAAGTTTTTTGAAGAAGGGTCTGCTTGGGCAGGCCCTTTTTTGCCTCTTAGGGATACCCATATTTATCTGAACTAATTTTCATGAGATGCACTAGTCAACAAATTTTAGACACAAATCATAAAAAAATATACAACAAAAAATTATCTGTTAGTCAGATATCCGTTCGTAATGCAACT
>UQWU01000073.1 GCA_900544885.1 uncultured Phascolarctobacterium sp.
AGTGATATATATATTGGTGTATTCCATTATATATTATCTGTACAAAAAATACCCCCTCTGTGTCTAAAATAAGTTTACCACTTCAAGATGGGAAATAACTGGCAGGAATTTTGTGCTCAATAAAGAATTTATTAGATAGACATTTTAGAAGAAGAGGGGGATTATTTTGTTCCAGAAGCTAGTTTGCACTGTCATGATGGCAGTTTGCTTTATTTTCGGTGGTTTACAGGCCGATGCGGCAGGTATTACTACTTATGGTGGCTTGACAAGTCCTGAATATTGGACTTCCCAAAATAAAAGCGGTGATCAGTTGATTATGAATCCGCAACAAGTAAAGGCTTTTAATGCTAAAATCAGAAGCATTTCCCGTACTGTACCTGATTTAGTGAATTATCCTGCAACTATGAATGGTGATTCATTGAAAACTAAAATCATGAATTATACTATTCTTGATGATGATTTATATCTCCATGGCAGTAAGGTCAGCGAAAACTATAAAAATTTGTTACGTAAGCAGACTAATGTAGCTGCTATTCCTGCAACTGTTAATGCTAGATATGCTGTTATTGTTCGTCGCACAGCAGTGCGTAATCTGCCTACTGCTGAGGGCTTATATTATTATCCTGCGGATAAGGATTTTGATGCACTGCAAGAAACTATGTTGGATCCAGGTGAGCCTGTAGTGGTACTTCATCAAAGCAACAATAAGTATTTTTATTATGTGCAGAGCGTCAATTATAGCGGTTGGGTAAGCACCTATAATATGGCTTTTACTGATAAGAATACTTGGCTTACTTATGCTAATCCCGCGAAATTCCTTGTTGTAACTGCGGCTAGTATGTCTTTGAAAACTGCAGGCGAGCAGGTTTTATATCAGCAAGGTGCGAAGATTAAATTAGATAGTGTACATGGCGGATTTTATACTGTAACTCTGCCTGTACGTCAAAAGGACGGTTCTTTATTGCAGGTTAAGCTGAATGTACCGAAAACAGGTGCTGTTCATGAAGGTTATCTGCCGTACACCTCCAATAATATTATCCGTTCTGCCTTTAAGTTTTATAGTATGCCCTATGGCTGGGGTGGTTTGAAAAACAGCGTCGACTGCTCAAGCCTGATGTTTAATGCATATCGTACAGTAGGTATCATTTTACCCCGTAATGCTGACGAGCAGGAGATGAGTGCCGGTACTAAATATCTGATGAATGGTGCTATTGCCGGTAATAATGCCGCCATTATCAAAACACTGCATCCTGGTGCAGGCATGTATATGGATGGCCATGTGGTTATGTATATCGGTCAGCTGAATAATGTACCCTACTGTATTCATTCCTTAGGCTCTTATTACGCAGGCGGTCAGCCGCAAAGAGCTATGAAGGTTGTAGTCAGTGATTTGTCTTTGACCAGAGCTAATGGTCAATCTTTTTTGAATTCTTTGACTAGTGCTGTAGAATTTCGCTGAGATGTGCGAAGTAGGAGAGGAGATTTAGAGAATGCTAAATAAATTTATTTGTACTGCGGTTGCTAATGATGCTGCTGTTTATGACGGTGCAGACAGTATTGCTGTCTTTCTGTGTAAGGAATGCTTGGCAGGTCTGCCGTTACTGCATCTGCCCGAGTTGGTAGAAAAAACTATTACTAAATATGTGGCCATGTATGATGATTGCTATGGTGTAGAAACTGTCCGTACTTTGGCTGTACCTGTAGAGGATAGAATTATTAATGTTATTATTGCCGGCTGTGGTGAGGGCAAAGAGTGCAAGCCGAACTGTTTCCGTAAAACAGCTGGTTGTGTAGCCCGCAAGCTGCATAAAGCCAAAGCAGAGCAGGCTGTGTTTGTTGCACCGATTCTGTGTAATCCTGTACGTGACAAATTTTTAGCTGCGTTAGTTGAAGGCTTATATTTAGGCGGTTATACTTTTAATAAATTCAAAAGCGATGCTAAAGAGGCTAAACTTTGTACGGTAAAGGTGGTCAATGCCATTGAAAATGCCGAAAAAATTTTGGCAGATGCGGAAATTGCTGCTAGTGCTGTATGCTATACCCGTGATTTAGTAAACAATCCAGGTAATGTAGTTGTGCCAAAGACTATGGCAGATGCTGCTTTAGCCTTAGCTGAGGAATTGCCTTTAGAAGTAGAGGTTTTAGACGAAAAACAAATGCAGGAGAAGAAAATGCAAGCTATTTTGGCCGTAGGTCAAGGCAGCTGCAATCCTCCGCGTATGATTACTTTAAAATATAATGGCAATGGTGATGCTCCGTATCTTGCTTTTGTCGGTAAAGGTATCACCTTCGACAGCGGTGGTATCAGCATTAAGCCCGATGATAACATGGGTGAAATGAAGGATGATATGACTGGTGCAGGTGCTGTATTGGGTGCGATGAAAGCAATCGCCGAACTGAAATTGAAGTGCAATGTTATCGGTGTTCTGGCTTGTGCAGAAAATATGCCCGGAGGTAAGGCACAACGCCCAGGCGATATTGTCCGTGCGGCTAGTGGTAAAACTATTGAGGTTATTTCCACTGATGCCGAAGGACGTATGGTTCTGGCTGATGGTGTTTGGTATGCGTGCCGTCAGGGTGCTGCTAAGGTAGTAGATATTGCTACTTTAACCGGTGGCGTAATTGTTGCCTTAGGCAAGGAAACCAGCGGTATCGTAGCTAATGATGATGCTTTGGCAGCAGCTGTTATTACTGCAGGTAAATATGCAGGTGAACCGTTCTTCCAGTTACCAAGCTTACCTGAATGCAAAGAAGCGATTAAGAGTGATGTTGCCGATCTGCTTAATAGTGCAGGACGTGCAGCAAGCACTATTACCGGTGGCTTATTCATCGGTGAATTCGTAGATAAAGATATTCCCTGGGCTCATCTTGATATTGGCGGCACCTCTACTGCTGAAAAAACAGAAGGATTTAAGGTTAAAGGCGGTACCGGTTTTGGTGCCTTAACTTTAATCAAATTGGCAGGTATGCAATAATGCTTGTTGATTTACATACTCACAGTACCTTTTCCGACGGACGCTATACGCCGACCATGCTGGTAGAGGAAGCTGTAGCTCGAGGTATATCCGTTCTGGCGTTAACAGATCATGATTCCTGTAAGGGCATCCCCGAAGCACAAGAGGCTTTGGCGAAGATAGGAGCTAAGATGCGTATCATCACTGGTGTGGAGCTAAGCACCCAGTTTGCTGATGACGATGTACATATTTTAGGTTATCATGTAGATACTCAGTGTCGGGCATTATGCGAAAAAATGCACGAAATGCGTCATGCACGTGAGATTCGTTTATATGCTATGCTGAAAAAACTAGCTGATCTTGGTTATCATGTAGAAGTAGAAGTGCGCGACTCTAAAAATAGAGCCGTAGGTAGACCTCATGTAGCTAAAGCTTTAGTAGCTAAAGGCTATTTTAAAACTGTGCAGGATGTATTTGACGTATTACTGCATCGCGGCGGTCCGGCTTATGTTCAGCAGCCTAAGCTTTCGCCACAGGAAGCAGTCGATTTAATTCATAAAGCAGGTGGTATTGCGGTTTTGGCTCATCCCTGCGAATTAAAAGATTCTCAGTTGGCGGAACGTCTTTTAAGTGAAATTCCCTTTGATGGTATTGAAGTATATCATCCTACTGCAGATTTAGAAGCTCGTCAGAGAATTTTGGCCTTAGCTGAAAAACATAACGTGTTGATTAGCGGTGGTAGTGATTTTCATGGTACAGAAGACCGTTATCCGCCTAATTTGGGTATCTGGGAAGTAAATTATGATGATGTAAAAGGTGTTATAGAATGGAAGTAGTAGCATTTGTCGGTCCCAGCGGCACCGGTAAAAGCCATCATGCGATTGGTGTGGCCTTTGATAATAAATGTGACGCTATTATTGACGATGGTTTGCTGATTAAAGGTACCAAAATTTTAGCAGGTACTTCAGCCAAAAACGAGCAAAATAGAATCCAAGCAGTTAAAAGAGCTATATTTACCGATGATGAGCACGCACGTGTAGTACGTGAGGCCTTGGCAACAGGTAGAGTACGTCGTCTTTTAATAATTGCGACTTCAGATAACATGATTCAAAAGATTATCGGTCGTTTACAGTTACCACAGCCGATTAAGACTGTCTATATAAATCAGATTGCCAGCAAAGCCGAAATCAAGAAAGCACGTTATTCACGTTTGCATGAGGGTAAGCATATTGTGCCTGTTCCGACTGTGGAATTAAAGCCGCATTTTACTGGCTATTTTGCTAATTTACCGTACAATCTTTTTTCCGGCAAGCGTCGTCATGAAAAGGAAGCAGACCGCAGTATTGTTCGTCCGTCCTTCAGCTTTTATGGTAAGCTGCTAATTGCCGATAATGCTATTGAAGATATCATTCGAATCATTGGCGACAAAATAGAGGGCGTGGAGAAAATAACAAAAATCCGTGTCCGTAGACGTAGTGATAATAGCAGAGGTATTGTTATCAGTGTCGAAGTTATTTTCTTTTATGGCGTCAAGCTTTTTACTGTCAGCAAAATGTTGCAAAATAAAATTAAAGAAAAAGTAGAGTTTATGACTGCTATGCAGGTAAAAAATGTAGATGTATCCATTAGAAGTTTGGCTGTGAAACGAAAATAGCAATATAAGCTAGTGTAAATTACAAGATGTTCCCATAACTTTGGGGACATCTTTTTTACATTCACACTTTGGAATTTCACCTTCTTTTGTGTCTACTAATTGGCTAAACTCTCTTTTTTAGTGTTCATACTTTGGAGTATATTATATTTAGCATAAGTAGTACTAGCTAAAGTACGCTAGTAGAAATTACTTAGTTTATATTTACTACACTCTAAGGGAACAAGGAAACAAACGCTTTGCGTTTGTTTTGAGCTGCCAGAAAAAAAGAGAAAAGAAAAAATATATAAAAAAAAGAAAAGTGAAAAAAAGACCTTTCACTTATACAATGCGATTTTTTA
>UQWU01000074.1 GCA_900544885.1 uncultured Phascolarctobacterium sp.
ATCTGCTGTCAACAGAATATCATCAGAAGTATATTTGCCTATTCTCTTTCCTTTATGATTGCCTCCTTGTAAGTTTTGTGTAGCAGCTTAATTTTAACATGAAGAGGTCACAATGGACTATTTTTATTCTGTTTTCAAGGTGTGCAATTTCATTTTACAATGAACCGTAGTAAATAAAAATATTACGCCTTGCTGATTGTAAAAACTATTAGAAATTTTCCTACGTTCATATAAAATTAAAGCAGAAAAATACCTTTATTTAACGCTTGCCAACAACATGAAAAAACTGCTATTTTATCGTAATTTTCCCTTGCATTTCTATGCTCTGTGTGATAAACTATTTTAGTAATACGGACGGTCCGCTGTGGGGTTCACACATGAACGTCTATGATTTAGGAGGAAAATATGAACATTATTGAAGTATTGGAACAAGAACAACTTCGTTCCGACATCCCGGAATTTAAAGCAGGCGACACCGTTAAAGTTTATTGCAAAATCGTCGAAGGTACCCGCGAACGTATTCAATTATTTGAAGGCGTTGTAATTTCTCGTAGCGGCTCCGGCGTTCGTGAAAACTTCACCGTTCGTCGTATTTCTTATGGCGTTGGCGTAGAAAGAACCTTCCCGGTTCATAGCCCGCGTATCGACCACATCGTTGTGTCTCGCGTTGGTATCGTTCGCCGTGCTAAACTGTACTATCTGCGTAACCTGACCGGTAAAGCAGCTCGTATCAGAGAAAAACGCTAATTTAAGTATTGTTCATCTTGGAAGGGACTGTAGTATGCAGTCCCTTTTCTTGTTATCAGCATAAAGTTTACACTTCTTTCATAAGTCTAGCTGACGAAAGATAAATTTTATGTTAAAATAAGTATTGTATTCTTAAAGAGAGGGGGACATTTAGTTGAGTCAGAAAAAAGAAACTTCTTGGCAGGATTCCGCCAGCGATTGGTTAGTTTCTATTATCGTCGCTGTTGCCCTGGCATTCTGCATTCGTACTTTTTTGTTTGAACCTTATTTAGTTGAAGGCTCTTCTATGTATCCGAGTTTAGTAAACCATGAACGTCTTATCGTTGATAAGCTGAGTTATTTTGTAGGTGATCCGAAGAAGGGTGAAATTGTTGTTTTCCGCTTTCCGAAAGATGAAAGCAGAGATTTCATTAAACGTGTTATTGCTGTCGGCGGCGATACTGTAGAAATGCGCAATGGTAAAGTATTAGTTAACGGTACCATGCTGCAAGAGGATTATATTTATAAAACTGATCCGAAGGGTAAAAATATGTCTAACTATCCTAAAACTGTAGTACCTAAAGATACTATCTTTGTTTTAGGTGATAACCGTAACAATTCTGAAGACAGCCGTTTTCCTGATGTAGGCTTTGTACCGCTGAAATTAGTTAAAGGCTGTGCTCGTGTAGCTTTCTGGCCGGTAGATAATTTCCGTGTACTGCATGCTGATACAGGTATTAAATAATGCTGTTACAGGATTTTAAGATTCAATGGTTCCCCGGTCATATGACCAAAGCCAAGCGCATGATGGAAAGCCAGATTAAACTGGTTGACGTAGTGGTAGAAATGCTTGATGCACGTATTCCCCGTTCCAGCACCAACCCCATGCTGCAAGGCATTTTAGGTAATAAGCCGAAGGTTATTGCCTTGAATAAGATTGATATGGCTGATAAAGCTAAAACAGATTTGTGGTTGGATAAGCTGAAAAATAGCGGCTTGCCGGTGTGCAAAATTGATTGTGCAACAGGTAAGGGTGTAAAACAATTGATTAGTGCTATTCAACTAGCAGCGAAGCCTGTTACCGAAAAATGGCTGAAGAAGGGTGTCCGCAATCGTCCCGTACGTGTGATGATTGTTGGTATTCCTAACGTAGGCAAATCTACCTTGATTAATCGTCTGGTAGGTAAAAATAAAGTTATGGCTGCTGATAAACCAGGTGTTACCCGTGGGCAACAATGGGTAACTATTGCTAAAGGCTTAGAGCTTTTAGATACTCCAGGTGTTTTGTGGCCTAAATTTGAAGATCCGTCCGTAGGTTTTGCATTAGCTGCTACTGGCGCGATCAAAGAGGATGTTTTTGATAGAGAGCAGGCAGTAGAATTATTGTTGGATTTCTTGATTAATAAATATCCCGAAGATTTACAAACTAAATATGCAGTAAGCTTAGAGAACAGTGACGACGTAAATAGTGTAATGACGAAAATCGCCAATTCTCGTGGTTGTTTGAAGGCCGGTGGCCTGCTGGATCTTGATAAAGTATTCCAGCTTGTGCTGAGGGACTTTCGTGCAGGACGTTTGGGGCGTTTTACGCTTGATGAGCCATAATTCTCTGATTTTAAACCGCCTTGAGGGGCGGTTTTCTTTTATATTAAGCAGATTTGATGATGAGGTGAGCAGGATGAAAATTAGTGAAGTAAAAGAGCTTTTAGCAGGAACACCAAGTGAAGAACAACTGACAGTGTTAAAGGAAGATAGCCGTAGCGGCGTACAAAAGCTGCTTAGCAACTATTATAAGCGTCTGGAAAAAGAAGCGGCAGAACGTGAACGCTTTGTCCATTTAATGCGTTATGAAAAGAGCTATTATAACCGAGGTGTGCAGTACGTTGCCGGTGTAGATGAAGCAGGTCGCGGTCCTTTAGCAGGTCCTTTGGTTATTGCGGCAGTTATTTTGCCACAGGAAGTTTTTATCAGTGGCTTAAATGATTCCAAACAGCTTTCTGCCAAAAAGAGAGATTTGCTTTTTGAGCAGATTATGGAAAAAGCTGTAGCTATTGAAGTAAATATCGTCAGCGTCAGCAATATCGATAATGATAATATCTACCGTGCGACACAGAAGGGAATGGCAGAGGTTTTAGAACATTTATCCATTCAACCGCAGGTAGCCTTAATCGATGCGATGCCTGTACAAGCTCAAGGAATAGAAACAGCTTCTATTATCCATGGCGATGCTTTAAGCATTTCTATTGCAGCAGCATCCATTGTTGCCAAGGTTACTCGTGATCGTATCATGGAACGTTTGGATGTTTTGTATCCTGTTTACGGTTTTGCGGGCAATAAGGGCTACGGTAGCGGTGCTCATATGCAGGCAGTACAAGAATTAGGTGCTACACGTTGGCATCGCCGCAGCTATGAACCTGTAAAGAGCATGAATCTGCCACCTGTGGAGCAGGAAGAAAATATTCTGTATTCTCCATTGACAGATGACTATGAATACCAGATCAAATAAAGCTTTGGGGAAATTTGGCGAAGACTACGCCTGCCATTATCTCCAAAGCCGAGGGTACACTATTTTGCGACGTAATTTTCGTTACAGCCGCTATGGCGAAATAGATATTATCGCCGAAAAGAAAGGCGTTTTAAGTTTTATTGAGGTTAAGACACGAACTTCCACCAAATTCGGGCTGCCGGTTGAAGCCGTCACCTTAGCCAAGCAAAGGAAAATCTACCGTTGTGCAGAGTATTTCTTGCAGCAGGAAAACTTATTAGACAATCTGCCGGTACTTTCTTTTGATGTAGTACAAATTCTTCTTGAAGGTACTGCGGTAATAAAGCTTCAACATTATCCGCATTGCTTCTGATACAGAAACGGAGTTGTTATCATGTTTTCTCAGGTATTCGGTGAAACTACCTGCGGTATTGATGGTGTTAAAATTGTTGTAGAAGTAGATGTAAGTAATGGATTGCCAAACTATGAATTAGTCGGACTACCAACATTGGCTGTACGTGAATCCAAAGAGCGTGTGAAAGCAGCTTTGCGTAATTCCCATTATCCTTTCCCGATGACACGTGTAACGGTGAATCTTGCTCCTGCTGATATGCGTAAAGAGGGAGCAAGCCTAGATCTGCCTATTGCCATCGGCTTACTAGCTAGTAGTAGATTTTTAGCTAAGGATAAGCTAGCAGAGCAAATGTTTATAGGTGAATTAGCATTGGACGGTCATTTGCGTAAGGTGGCAGGTGTTCTTTCTATGATTATTGATGCCAAACGTTGCGGCATTAAAGAAGTATTTATTCCGACGGATAACGCTGCCGAGGGTAAGCTGATTCATGGAATAGATGTTTATACAGCCGGCACATTAAGCGAAGTGGTAGAGCATTTGGCAGGACGTAAGCAGCTCAAGCCATTGCCTAAGGAAAATATTCTGCAAAATACTGCACGTATCTATAATGTCGATTTTGCAGATGTGAAAGGCCAACTTGTAGCACGTAGAGCTTTAGAAATAGCGGCTGCAGGTGGTCATAGTGTGCTCATGGTGGGCTCTCCGGGATGTGGTAAAACTATGCTGGCACGTCGAATGGTAACAATTCTACCACCGATGACAGAAGAAGAAGCTTTGGAAGTTACTAAAATTTACTCCATTGTCGGGATGTTGCCTCAAGGCGATAGTATTATGCTAGAACGTCCTTTTCGTAGTCCGCATCACAGCATCTCTAGCAGTGCTTTATTAGGCGGTGGTTCGACGCCTCGTCCCGGTGAGGTTACTTTAGCACATAATGGTGTACTCTTTTTAGACGAACTACCTGAATTTCAAAGAACTACTTTAGAAATGCTGCGTCAACCCTTAGAGGACAATGAAGTAAATATCTCTCGCGTACGTGCAGCAATGACTTTTCCATCTTCATTCTGTTTGTTAGCAGCTGCTAACCCGTGTCCCTGCGGTTCACGACCGCCAACACCTAGGCGGTCGACGGCAGGGAATTTAAACTCTATCCTTACCTTGACACTCAACATATCACCCGAGGTACGGGACGTTTTTACATAAATGCCTTTGACCAGTCTATTTATTATCTCGCGTTGCTCATTGCGGGATAGGTTGTTTTTAACCTAACGGGCAAGAAGTCGCCCACCTCTATAGGTGGTGCGATGAATTG
>UQWU01000075.1 GCA_900544885.1 uncultured Phascolarctobacterium sp.
TTCTATGGTAAAGATTTAGCGGCCACACCCTCTAAAGCCTGACGGCCGATAGAACCAGTACTGCCTAAAAGAGAAATATTTTTCATGGAATATACTCCTTTAACCAAAAATTGCTGAAGTAATTAACAGCATATAATATACAACAGGTGCAGTAAAGAGCAGGCTATCGAAACGGTCCAATACACCGCCGTGACCGGGGAAAATCTTACCGGAATCCTTAATATCAAATGAACGCTTGATAATGGACTCGATTAAATCGCCAATCGGTGCTGCTACAGCAACTGCCAAAGCAATGATTACTGCCTGCCATAAATTCAGCTCCATAAATTTATTAGACAGGAAGAATACTACTAAAAAACAACCTACAAAACCGCCTACGGCACCTTCAAAGGACTTTTTCGGGCTGACGCTGCAGAACGGAGTTTTGCCCACAGCACGACCTACGAAATACGCAAAGGTATCACTGGCCCAAGTGCCCAAAAGCACTACCCACAGACAGATTTCTCCAGATTCAAACAGGCGGAAACCTAAATCAACATGAGGTCCGAAATCAACGGCACGCAGGATAATGATATGTGCAAACAGCAGACCTGTATACAGCATTGCCCAAGTAGACAGAGCTGTATCAGCCAGCCAATTATTATCACCACAGTTACAATGACGCCACAAGCCCTCAACAGCATTAAAAATAAAGAACAATACTGTTATCAATGTCATGAAAGCCACAGTATACAAGGATTTCAGCTCAGCGTAATAACAAATGCCGGCTGTTGCCACTAGCAACATACTACCTAAGCCGGAGGTCAGCGGATAAACATGGTAGCCTTTGGATTCGGCCATTTTATGATATTCATACCAGCCGATAGCCGCCAACTGCCAAACAACACCTGCAAACAGCCAGCCGCCGACAGTAATAATCGCTACTGCCGCCGCAATACCGATAATACCTGTAATAATACGAGTTAACATATTTCTTTACACCTAATTTCTACACATCCGTACACTACGGACGGTAATTATTTTTTATCTTCAATCAGCCCGCCAAAACGCCGTTCTCTTCCTTGGTAAGCCAAAATCGCATCCACAAGATGCTCGGGAGTAAAATCGGGCCAATAAGCCTTTGTAGTCCAGATTTCTGCATAAGCAATCTGCCATAAGAGGAAATTACTAACACGCAAATCGCCACCGGGACGAATAAGCAAATCCGGTGCCGGCAAACCGCTAGTATACAGATGTTGTTCTACAACAGCATTGTCTATTTTGTCTACAGCTAATCGGCCAAGAGCAGCTTCTTGTGCAATAGCACGTACTGCATGAAGAATTTCTGCCTGACCGCCGTAGTTTATTGCCAAATTCAGAATAATACCGGTATTGTTTTTAGTTGCTTCAATGGCATGATCCATTTTCTGCTTAACAATCTCCGGCAAGCCTTCGCGAGAACCGATAAAGCGTACCTGTACGTTGTTTTCGTTAAACTCATCAATTTCATTGGTAAGATAACGGCTCAAAAGCTCCATAATAAAATTGACTTCCGTAACAGGACGTTTCCAATTTTCGGTAGAAAACGCATACGCACTGATAACCTTTACGCCTAGCTTATCAGCTGCTCTGACAATAGTCTTTAAGGTTTCCGCACCTGCCTGATGGCCGAAGGTACGCACCTTGCCTTGAGCCTTAGCCCAACGTCCGTTACCATCCATAATAATGGCGATATGTTGGGGAATATTATTCATATCCAGCTCGCTGGTGTCCATTACAATATTATTTTTTGCTTTATTTCTCGTTTGGAATAAGCCTTTAAACACAATAATCCAGCCTTTCGCCTAGCTTCAGCTATGCTTATAGAAAATAGTCTATTATTTACGCTAAGCATAAACAAAGAGAGGCAGGCCCCTGCCTAAACAAGGACCGCCTTCCTGATTTTGCAATATTGAAATTACTCGATAGCACCAACCGGGCAGTTAGCAGCGCAAGCACCGCATTCTACGCAATCTTCACCGATTTCGTATTTGCCGTCAACTTCTTTAATAGCGCCAACCGGGCAGGTAGCAGCACAAGTACCACAGCCTACGCAAGCTTCTTTATCAATTTTCAGAGCCATCCTTCTGCACCTCCTTCCTTACTCTATACACAACGGTAAGAACTAATTTATTAGCAGACAGCATTTGCTGTCGAACTACATATTTACGCACTTGCTGTCCGGCAAAATCAGCTTCAGTATCACGGGGCGGCAGTAAGCTCTGCACCTCGAAATCATAGCCGGCAGCATTTAAACGCTTGGCAGCCTCCTCTACCGGCAGTGCCAAAACATCAGGCATATCCATTATACTTCCATAACTTCTTTTTCTTTATTTGCAGCGATACCGTCAATATCTTTCATGATTTTATCGGTCAGCTTTTGCACTTGTTCAGTACCCTTTTTAGCTTCGTCCTCGGTAACCTCTTTAGCTTTTTCAGCTTTTTTAATAGCGTCGTTAGCATCACGGCGCAGATTACGTACAACTACGCGATATTCTTCAGCTTTTTTATGTACAACCTTAACCAAATCTTTACGACGTTCTTCGGTCAGCTGCGGCAGATTCAGACGAATGCATACGCCGTCGCTGTTCGGGTTCAGGCCTAAATCGGATTTCATGATTGCTTTTTCAATATCTTTCAAGATAGATTTTTCCCAAGGTTGAATAACAATCATACGCGGTTCAGGAACAGTTACGCTTGCAACTTGGGTTACAGGGGTCGGGGTACCATAATACTCAACCATAACCTTTTCCAACAGGGACGGAGTTGCACGACCTGCACGCAGGCTTGCCAAATCCACACGCAGAGCATCTACGGATTTGTGCATTTTTTGTTCCATATTAGTAGTAATTTCGCTAATTGTTGCCATTATTTCTTTCCTCCTACAAGTGTACCAATTTTTTCGCCAGCAGCTGCGCGCACAATATTGCTTGGATCATCAATATTGAAAACAACAATAGGAATATGATTATCCATGCACAGGCTGATAGCAGTAGAATCCATTACGCTGAGCTGACGTTGAATAACTTCGATATAATCGAGATCGTCAAATTTCTTAGCATCAGGATTTTTAGCGGGGTCGCTGTCATAAACACCATCTACACCTTTTTTACCCATCAGGATAGCATCTGCTTCGATTTCAGCTGCACGTAAAGCTGCAGTGGTATCAGTGGAGAAGTACGGGTTGCCGGTGCCTGCAGCAAAAATCACTACTCTTTCTTTTTCCATATGACGGATAGCACGACGGCGGATATACGGTTCAGCAATTTGGCGCATTTCAATAGCAGTTTGTACACGAGTCGGTACATCAATATTTTCCAAAGCATCCTGCAAAGCTAAGGAGTTCATAACGGTTGCCAACATACCCATGTAATCGGCAGTTGCACGGTCCATACCTTTATTACTACCGCTCAGGCCGCGCCAGAAGTTACCGCCACCATTAACGATGGCCACTTCTACACCGCTTTCCAGCACTGCTTTGATTTGTTTTGCCATAGCGTAAACAACTTCCGGATCAATACCGAAACCTTTTTCGCCGGCCAAAGCTTCACCGCTTAATTTTAAAATAACACGTTTGTATTTTTTTAATTCTGTCACTTCAACGACCTCCCACTAATATACTTTATTCTGTTTTCTATTCAATAATTATATCAAAAAATCCTGCTTTATACTAGGAAGAATTTTAAATAACCTATATAACGCATTCAATAAATTTGTAAAAATTTGATGATTTTTAAACACCGCAACCATCTTTTTATAAAGAAAGAGCAATTACATTTAAAGCAAAACTTTATAATATAACTGCTCTCACGCTTATTTTTCAATCAACTGCTTTAGCTTAGCCCCATCCATAGCGTTATAAATAACACTATCCCATTTTACATTAGGACCTTTGCCACATTGCTTCATACAGCCGCCGATTTTATAGAAAAATTTTCCTTTCTTGCTGATACCTCCGGACTCCACCTGATATTCCGCAGCAATAAACTTTAACAAGGCCGCCGAACCGTTGCGGGCACAATTAGGACCGCCACATACATCCAGAATATGAGGTGCGCTTTCCGTACGTAAGCTTGGATAACGCTTAATCAAGACCTCTAAAAAGCTCATCTTCAGCGGCATAGCCTCAGCTATTTCCTGCAAAGCCGTAAACGGCAGTATCCCATTATTATACTCCTGCACCTCACGCAGTAAATTAATCAACGCCTCTTGATTCTGTGGTGCATCCTGATTTTTATAATACGCAATGGCTTCTGCCAAAGACCAATTTTCTTCCATTTATAATACCTCATAGATAGTCAGATTTTATCGTGGAATAATTATTCCGTTTTTTATTATAACACATCCAAGAGCAGCAAAAAACGTACCTAATAAAAATTCTTAATTATTTCAAAATCTAAGCTTATAGACATAACAAAAAACGCAGGCCTTTCGACCTGCGCCATAATTCCAATTGGTGGAGACGAGGAGAATCGAACTCCTGACCCCCTGCTTGCAAGGCAGGTGCTCTCCCAGCTGAGCTACGCCCCCAACTTCGAAGGTGTGAACCTTCAAAACTAAACATTAACCTTAAGCGAATGTGCGTCGACTT
>UQWU01000076.1 GCA_900544885.1 uncultured Phascolarctobacterium sp.
AATTAAAATGTCTAGCCAACTGGCGGAGAGAATAACGTACAGATTTATTGGATAAAATCCCTTGTAATTCTCTGCGGTCACCATAAGAAAAATGTTTACCTTTTATGTGTTTTGTGGTATCTTGAGTATAGTCCATTGTGATTGCCTCCTTGTAAGTTTTGTTTCGCAGCTTAATTTTAACATGAAGAGGTCACAATGGACTATTTTTATTCTGTTTTCAAGGTGTGCAATTTCATTTTACAATGAACCATAATAAAAAAATTATGCTTGCAAATGAGATACGCTAAAGAATATTTGGCAACATACTACGTTTAGCCTAACTTAGTTATATGATGCAGTAAGCAGAGAGAAGAGTATGTTTTGAACACTATCTCTAAATGCAAGAAAAGCACTGCCGCAAAGGACAGTGCTTTTTATTTTGCAGAAATTAGTCAACCAGTTCCATGTTCGGATTGGGGTTGTATTTACGGCCTGCTTTAGCGCAGTCTTTACCGTCTACACGAACAATATCCGCAGTAAAGTTGATATTGCCGTCAAAGAAGGAAGAACCTACTGCATAAGTATCAACAGGAACACCCATTGATTCAAAAGCAGCTACACGTGCTGCGTCAAAGCCACCGGAAACGATGATTTTAACATGGTTGAAACCTTCAGCATCAAGTGCTTTACGTACATTGCAAACCAGTTCTTTGCAAACGCCGGTAGGTTTGAAGGTACCGATTTGAGTCCACAGGCTCTTGTCGACCATGCTGCCGGAGGTATCCAGACGTACACCTGCCAGTTTTTTACCTAATTTACGCGCAACTGCCAAAGAGGTATTTACGCAGTCATTGTCAAAGTCTACTAAGGCGATTCTAGCAATGGAAGGATCTACATATTTATCGAAAGCTTCTGTTGCAGCAACAGTATCGCCGTTATAGGAAGCAATCAGTGCATGAGGAATGGTGCCCAGACCTTTGCCGCCTACAGCTAAAGCGTTAGCGTCGGTGGAGAAGCCTTTAATGCCGCCGATCATTGCTGCATAACCGTCAGATTCTTGAGTTTGGTAAATATCATAACGTGCGGGGAAGAACAGTACGGGTTTACCGTTAGCTGCTTTAACAACACTGCGTACGTTGGTTGCAATACGGCTTTGACGTGCAAAGATACCCAGATAAATAGTTTCCAGATGAGCAAAGTCAGCGTAATCGCCTTCGATGGTCATAACGGTTTCCCATTCTTTAACTTCGGTGCCGTCGTGGAGAGCATGGATGGTGATGTTTTCCGGATGGAAAGCACATTTTTTAATTAAAGCGATAACTTCGTCAGTACCGCAAAGAACTACGTTGTCACGAGCAAAGATTTGCATCAGGACGCGAGGGTGGTGATTATCACCGTTTAAGATTTCTTCGGAACGCAGAAAATATGCGTCTGTATAATAACCGGATTTAATTTTTTCAACGGGAAAATCAAACTTTTCTACTGGAATGCGATTGGTCATTTTTATGCCTCCTGAAAAATTTTCTTAGAGTTTAATACATTCTTTAATTGAATGTGTTTTATGTAATATGATACAATAATAATGCTTGTTATTCAAGCAATTTTCTAAAAAAATCCGTGTAATAAATGTGACGATAATATTTAAGTAATAGTCTGGAGAAATTTTATGCAAGAAGATAAAGAAAAGTATACAGTGCTTTTATTATCGGCGCCGATAGGTTCCGGTCATAAATTAGCTGCTGAAGCAATTAAGCAGACATTAGAGGATAATCCACAAGTAAATGTAATTCATGGTAATATTTTTGATTTTTTTCCGAATTTTCTAGGACAGGGATTTTTGAAATTTTATCTAGCTGTTTTAAGGTACTGTCCTTGGCTATACCAAATTGCCTATTCGTGGGGCAATAGTCAAGGCGGTTCTTTATGGTTACGCAGTTTGTTAAATAGATTGCTAGCTTGGTTGGGACGCGATTATTTAAAGAATGTTCATCCTGATGCCGTAATTGCTACGCACGCTACACCGGCAGGTATTATATCTTGTTATAAAAAACACCACCCACACTTGTGGCTTGGTGCTGTTATAACTGATTTTACCATTCATCGTTGGTGGTTATGCGACGGCGTAGATACTTATTTTGTGGCGGATGCTTTGCTTTGCGAAAAGGTAAAAACGCAGGCTGAAGTTATTGCTAGCGGCATTCCGCTACGAAAACAGTTTTTAGATAATAATAGACAGGAATGTCGTCGTCGCTTTAATTGGCGTGATGAGGAAAAAATTTGTCTGTTATTAGGTGGCGGTGAAGGCTTGCTTCCGATGGAGAAAATTATCCGGGCTTTGCGTAAGCAAAATTTAGTTAATTTGAAAATTATTGCCATTACAGGTCATAATAAGAAATTAGAAGAACGTTTGCGTGCTGCTTACAGTGATTATGCACAAATTTATGGATTTTGTGAAAACGTTCCGCAAATGATGTCCGGGGCGGATATGATTATCAGTAAGGCCGGCGGTCTTACTTCTGCAGAAGTATTGGTTTCTGATTTAGATTTTATTATTTATAAACCTTTGCCCGGACAGGAACAGGGTAATGCAAAATTTTTAAGCAAATATTATGGTGCGTTTATTGCGAATAATAAAAATGAGCTTGTAGCTCATGTTACGAAATTATGTGGCGAGCAACATACATCCAGCACCAAGAAGCAAGGAAATCCTTTGGCCGCTACAGAAATTTGCCAAGTGATTTTCCACAAATTAAAAGAGTGTCGTAATTGAGATTTTTCCCATGTTTAAGGCAAGAACTTTACATCAATTCAGGGTAAAAAATAACTTTTTTGGAAATGTTATTTACTTGTTAATTTTGGAATTTACTTGACCTAGCACTTTTTCTTCATTATAATGAAGAAAATTACATAAACAAAAATAAGCATTTGTTTGATGATTTTACCATTATGAGCAGTTGACAAAATAATATTGATAGATTATGAGCCTGTGGCGAGAAGTTGGTCCTGACTACATAATATATCTTCTTTGGGAGGTTTATTAGATGTTGGACGATTTCTATTTAGCGGCTATTTGTGCTGTTATTCCTGGCTTAGGACGGGCGAAGCTGCCTAAATTAATAAAATACTTAGGTAGTGCTAAGAACGTGTTTACGGCTTCGGATATGGATTTATTTGAGCCGCACCTGCTGACTAATAACCAGATTGCTAATTTTCTGGCGGGACGTGATTTGTCATTGCCTGAAAAATTGGAACATTTCTGTTATACGCAGGAAGTAAATTTAATTACATATCATTCTGATGCTTATCCTCAATGCCTTAGGGAAATCAATGGTGCTCCGCTAGTATTATATGTTAAGGGCAGACTGCCCGAGGAGCAGTATTCCCTTGCTGTTGTAGGCTCACGTGCCGCATCCGTTTACGGGTTGCGTGTGGCACGCTATTTTGCGTCATATCTGGCTGCAGAAAATATTCCCATCATCAGCGGCGGTGCCCGTGGTGTGGATGCCAAGGCACATGAGGCCTGTATACAGGCAGGAGGTAGGACAGTAGCTGTTTTAGGTTGTGGTGTAGACAGGGTCTATCCACCGGAGCATAAAAGGCTGTATCAAGAAATTGTGGCGTCAGGTGGTGCTCTAGTAACGGAATTCCCTCCGGGAACACCTCCATTGGCTAACAACTTTCCTGCACGTAACCGTATTATTGCCGGCTTATCCCAAGGCATTTTAGTGGCTGAAGCTGCTAAACGCAGTGGGGCGATTATTACAGCTAATCTAGCTGTGGACGCAGGCAGAGATGTTTTCTGCGTTCCCGGTAATATTTTTGATGGCACTAGCTTAGGCTGTCACGAGCTGATTCGTACAGGTGCTAAATTAGTGGATACCCCGCAGGATATTTTAGAAGAATATAGAAGCTGGCAGACAACCCAGAGAAATGTGTTTGCCCAGCAAGATATTTTTGCCGCAGCAGAAATATCTCAACCAAATACTGCTGCTACGGCGAATGTGAGCGAGTTCGGGCAAAGCTTATTGGCACTTTTACAAGGCGGTGCTCTGAGTTTGGAAGAGCTTATGGAGCAAAGCCGGGCCGATTTTGCTACTATCAGTATGGAGCTGCTTGATTTACAGGTGGCTAATCTGGTGGCTGTGGACAAAGCTCAGCGATACTACCGTAGGTAGGAGGCTTAAAGCTGTTATAAATAATATGCAACTTTATATAAAAATCTATAAAATATTTAAAGATTATGGTATAATGCTATTGAGGTGATAATATGAAATATTACTCAATAGGAGAATTTGCAGACAAAATA
>UQWU01000077.1 GCA_900544885.1 uncultured Phascolarctobacterium sp.
GCAGTAAAAGCAAGAGTGATAACGTTATATTAACTCTTGTAGAACGTCTTACACGCAAGTACATAGCCATTAAAATCGAAGGAAAAACAACATCTTCCGTTAGTAAAGCTATGGAATACTTGAAAAATTACTATGGCGATAAGTTTAGCCAGATATTCAAAACTATAACAAGTGATAACGGTAGTGAATTTGCTGAACTCGCAAAGCTTGAAGATAACACAAAGACAAAAGTATACTTTGCCCACCCTTACAGTTCATGGGAAAGAGGTTCTAACGAACGTCACAATGGTCTTTTAAGAAGATTTATTCCTAAAGGAAAGAGAATAGGCAAATATACTTCTGATGATATTCTGTTGACAGCAGATTGGTGTAATTTGTTACCCAGGAAAATACTCGGATACAAATCACCTGATGATCTATTCGAGAATGAGCTTGATAAGATTTATGCAGCTTGATTTTTTAAAAGTGTGCAACTTCTTATTGCAATTTAGGAAAAATTAAAAAACTGATTGCCAATTACTACTACAATAATTCACAATCAGTTTCTTACACAATTTCAAGTTTTCTTATTTTAGCACAGCAAATATTTATTCGATGCTATTATCTGCTTTAAATTTATCCAAAGCTTCTAAAGCACGTGCCGCAATCATAGCGTTCTTTTCTCTCTTTTTGCGGATACGTACTGTCAGCGGCGGAATTAAACCGAAGTTGATGTTCATGGGTTGGAAGTTTTCAATAGCAGGATTGCTGATGTAATTTGCCAAAGCACCATGGGCTGTTTCCGCAGGGAATTCTACTTCCGGCAGTTCTAAAACAGCACGAGCCGCAGCCAGACCAGCCATTAAACCAGAGGCAGCAGATTCTACATAGCCTTCTACACCGGTCATTTGTCCTGCAAAATAGAAGCGTTTATCGTTACGCAGATTAAAGTGCTTATCTAGCAGATGCGGAGAGTTTAAGTAAGTATTCTTGTGCATAACACCGAAACGGACAAATTCCGCTTTTTCCAAGCCGGGAATCATACCGAATACACGACGTTGCTCCGGCCATTTCAGATGGGTTTGGAAACCCACAAGGTTATATAAAGAAGCTGCAGCATTATCTTGACGTAATTGTACTACAGCGTATGCTTCTTTGCCGTTACGCGGGTCAATTAAGCCTACAGGCTTTAAGGGACCAAAGCGCATGGTATCTTCACCGCGGACAGCCATTTCTTCAATAGGCATACAGGCTTCAAATACATCATGTTCAAAGTCTTTAACAGGCGCGCTTTCTGCTGTGCACAGAGCATTCCAAAAAGCCAGATATTCTTCTTTAGTATAGAAAGGACAGTTCAGATAATCAGCACCGCCCTTGTCGTAACGAGAGGCACGATAAACCTTGTCATAGTCTAAAGAATCAGCAGTAACGATAGGTGCTGCTGCATCAAAGAAATGGAAGTAATCTTCGTGGAGCATTTCCTTGATGTTTGCGAATAAAGCGTCACTGGTCAGAGGACCGCTAGCTACAATAACAGTTCCCTCCAGCTTGCTTAAATCGGTTACTTCTTCGTAAACAATGGTTACTAAAGGATTATTTTTAATTTGTTCAGTAACACCCATAGCAAAGCCGTCACGGTCAACAGCTAAAGCACCACCTGCAGGCACTTGATGCTTGTCTGCCTGCTCCATGATTAAAGAGCCCATGCGGCGCATTTCTTCTTTTAATAAGCCGACAGCATTTTCTACATTACCTGCACGAAGAGAGTTACTGCAAACTAATTCTGCAAAATGTTCTGTTTTATGGGCAGCGTCACTTTTAGTCGGACGCATCTCGTGTAAGATTACAGGAATACCAAGCTTAGTTACTTGATTAATAGCTTCACAGCCGGCTAAACCGGCACCAATTACGTGGATGGGATTCATTTCGTAGTAGTACCTTTCTTTCTCGTAGCCGGCTTTTTCACAGCAGGCTCTGTTTCTTTGGTTTTCGTAGCTACACGTACAGGACGTGCATCCTCACATTCAGGATTTAGACAATATTTACGTTTACGGCCGCCTTTATCAGTATGCTCACTGAGGATACCGCCGCATTTAGGACAAATCTCATTGAGGGGCTTATCCCAGCTGGTAAAGGTGCATTCAGGATAATGCTCACAGCCATAGAACAATTTACCTGTTTTAGTTTTGCGTTCAATGACTTCACCATTATGGCATACAGGGCATTTTACGCCGATTTTTTTCAGAATCGGCTTAGTATTACGGCAATCAGGGAAGCCTGGGCAGGCCAAGAATTTACCAAAACGTCCTTCCTTGACTACCATCATACGACCACATTTTTCGCAGGGAATGTCTGTTACTTCTACGGGCATTTCCACATGGGGCATTTCAATATTAGCACGCTCCAAATCCTTAGCAAAGGGTGTGTAGAAGGTATGCAGTACCTGCTCCTTGCTTAATTTATGTTCTGCAATTTCATCCAGCTGAGTTTCCAATTCCGCAGAAAACGGGATATTGATTAAGCCTTTGAAATATTCGGTCAACATGGCAATAGTATTACGTCCCAGCTCGGTTACTAATAGCTTTTTACCCTCTTTTACCACATAGCCGCGATTTAAAATCGTGACGATGGTCGGTGCATAGGTGGACGGACGACCTATTCCTTTATCCTCTAGCTCTTTAATCAGCGTTGCTTCGTTAAAATGTGCAGGTGGTTCGGTAAAATGCTGCTCCGCCGGTAAAACCTTATGCAGAACCAGCTTAGTTGCCGGTGCAATATAGGGTACACTCTTATCCTTTTCTTCATCAGCAGCCTTAGTATTTAAAGCCAAGAAACCTTTGAACTTCAAAATAGAACCACTGGCACGCAGCTGATAATCACCTGCATCAATAGTCAGAGTTGTAATATCATAAACGGCGTCGCTCATCTGACTGGCAACAGCACGCTTCCAGATTAAAGTATACAACTTCAATTGGTCTACGGTCAGATATCGAGCAACTTCCTCCGGTGTACGTAACACGCTGGTCGGACGAATAGCTTCATGAGCATCCTGGGCATTCTTTTTCGCACTATAATGATTAGCCTTGGTAGAGCAATATTCCGCTCCTAAATTATTAGTGATATAATCACGGATTTCGTCAATTGCCACTTCAGCCAAACGTACGGAGTCAGTTCTCATATAAGTAATCAAACCGACAGAAGCTTTGCCTAAAGAAACACCTTCATATAGTTGCTGTGCGACCATCATGGTTTTTTTCGCAGAGAAGTTTAATTTTTTATTAGCCTCCTGCTGCAAGTTAGAAGTAGTAAACGGCGGTACAGGATGACGTTTACGCTCCTTGCGCTCCGCTTTACTTACAATATATGCAGTATTTTTATCGCCTAGAAATTGTTCTACAGCTCGTGCTTCTTCAGCATTATGCAGTTCAATCTTTTTGCCTTGATATTTAGTTAATTCCGCTTCAAAAATCGGTGCCTTAGGCTGCTCTCGCAATTTAACAGCTAAAGTCCAATATTCCTGCGGTACAAATTCTTCGATTTCCTTATCGCGGTCGGCCACGATTTTTACTGCCACAGACTGTACACGTCCTGCACTCAAGCCTTTACGGATTTTACGCCATAAAAGCGGACTGAGCTGATAACCGACAATACGATCTAAAATACGACGTGCCTGCTGTGCGTCAACCATATCCATATCTAAAACACGTGGATGTTTAATAGCATCCTTCACGGCAGCACTGGTAATCTCGTGAAATTCAATACGGCAGGCTTTATTTTCTTCAATGCCAAGAATATGTGCCAAATGCCAGCTAATAGCTTCACCCTCACGGTCAGGGTCAGTTGCCAGATAAACTTTATCGGCTTTTTTAGCTTCATTTTTCAATTCTTTGATTAAATCGCCTTTACCGCGGATGTTAATATATTTCGGTGTAAAATCATTATCTACATCGACGCCGAAGGTACTTTTGGGCAAATCGCGCAGATGACCCATAGACGCCTTAACAGTATAATTCTTACCTAAAAATTTTTCAATAGTCTTGGATTTCGTCGGAGATTCGACGATAACAAGATTCTTACTCATTTATTCTCCATTGCCAAAAATCTATAAAAATATAGAAATTTGTTTATTTCCTTCTTCATAGAATCCGATTTTGCCTTAGCT
>UQWU01000078.1 GCA_900544885.1 uncultured Phascolarctobacterium sp.
CAGATTTATTGGATAATATCCCTTGTAATTCTCTGCGGTCACCATAAGAAAAATGTTTACCTTTTATGTGTTTTGTGGTATCTTGAGTATAGTCCATTGTGATTGCCTCCTTGTAAGTTTTGTGTAGTAGCTTAATTTTAACATGAAGAGGTCACAATGGACTATTTTTATTCTATTTTCAAGGTGTGCAATTTCATTTTACAATGAACCACTAGTTTTATTTTATATGGAATATAAAACAAGTTGTCCTCCATCTAAATTTTGCAGCTACCAAAGTGAAGTGAAGTCTAGAAAAATTCAGCTTGATAAATTGCAGCAGATAGATCAAAAGCTTGTAGATGCTTTAAATTGTTCGCTTGGTACTTTTAGGGATAACAGTGATTTATCTTTTAGCAATATGCTAATACTGTTAGGCAAATTAGCTGATACGGATCAAGAGCTATTAGCAGTATTAAAAGATTTACGCCTAGTGGAAGCTAAACATCGCAATACTGTAGCTCATACTATTGCCAATCTTACGGAAGAGCTATTGAAGCATACAGACCCTTATTATAGTTCTGCGGCAATAGTACAAAGGTTGCGGAAAGCTTTTTTCTTAGTAATGAAAGATGAACAGCTGCAGGCAAAAAATATTTATGATAAAATTAATGAAGAAATTATTATCAGTATGGATAAATTTGCACAATAAAATAAAAAACCACAGCTTTGAATACTTAAGGCTGTGGGTAAATTACAAGACACGCAATAACAGGGGACGGTGAACCTCTCCGGTAGCTCATAGAATTCGCTACCACCTCTCCTTAAAAGGAGAGGCAAGGATGGGAGGAGTACTGATGGAGAGTGTTGAAATGAGAATGCAGGACTAGCTGTTTCTGGACAGTGAAAGCCGGAAGGTGTATAATAGATTTAATAGTTTACTGATATTTGTAATTTAAATGTAAAGATAAAATATTGGTAAAATGATACTTTTTCAGTTGTGAGTTTTTGAAAAAAATGGAAAAAGACCTTCAGAAAATCAATAAAAATTTTATTTTTGGAAAAATAAAAATGGCGGAAAGCCAGACAGGGCAAGGATTTACGCCTAGCCTCTTATACAATACCCCGCAATAACAGGGGACGGTGAACCTCTCCGGTAGCTTATAGAATTCGCTACCACCTCTCCTTAAAAGGAGAGGCAAGGTTGGTGAGCGGAAGTAAGAAGTGCTGATTTACTGCGGAAGAAGCAGTTAGTTTAGAGTGAAAAAGAATAGGTAGTATTTTTTTCGTTAAAGAAAATTAGTAGTTGCTTGGTGCACCTTGTAAGGGGAACTGTTTTCGAGCGAAACGAAAAGATAGAGTGTTGTTGAGAGTACTTGCCTTTTTACAGCGATTGAGAAGTTTTTACTGGACAAATAATTTTTTTGCTAGTATAATATTATAGTAATTTAATAACAGACAGTTCGTAACCATCCTGTCTAAAAACAAAACTACGGGCGCGATACCGATGCTATCGGTATTTTATTTTGTGTGTAAGGATTTCGTCTGTAGGATGAAGTCCTTTTTTTACGCCTGTTACCAGAGCTTTTGGAGGTATGAGATATTATGAAAGCTTTAGTTTTATTAAGCGGTGGTGTTGATAGCAGTACTTGCTTAGCTTTAGCAAAAGAAAAATATGGTGATAATGTGTTGGCTTTATCCATGTCCTATGGTCAGAAGCATAGCCGTGAGTTGGAGTCTGCACGTGCTTTAGCCAAGTTTTATCATGTGCAATTGCTTGAAATGGATTTAGCGAAGATTTTTGCTCACAGTAATTGCTCCTTATTGCAGGGTTCTTCTGAAGATGTACCGCAAGGTACTTATGCAGAGCAGCTGGAGGCACAGTCTGATAGTACTGTAAGTACTTATGTGCCGTTTCGTAATGGTTTATTTTTATCTACAGCGGCAAGCATTGCTTTAGAATATGCTTGTGATGTGATTTATTATGGTCCCCATGCGGATGATGCAGCAGGTAATGCTTATCCTGATTGCAGCCCGGAATTTAATGCGGCTATGCAGCAGGCCATTTATTTGGGCAGCGGCAAGAAGTTACGTCTGGAAGCACCGTTTGTGGACAAGACTAAAAAAGATATTGTTCATGAGGGCTTACGTTTGGGCGTTCCTTATGAGTTAACCTGGAGTTGTTATGAAGGCAAGGATGAGCCATGCCATAAATGCGGTACTTGCCTAGATCGTGAGGCTGCTTTTGCAGCCAATGGTGTTGTAGACCCATTAGTAGGAAAGGAGCATCAATAATGCGCGTAAATTTTAGTAACCAAAAATTAGTTTTTTCTGCTTTATGCATTGCTTTATATATTGTAGTTATGATTTGTACTCAAACTTTTGCTTTCGGACAATACCAAATTCGTATAGCAACTGCTTTATATAGTTTGAGTGCAATTTTCCCGTTTTTAATTCTTCCTTTTGGTATTGCTAATATCATCAGCAATACTTTAATGGGTGGTTTAGGTTTATTAGATATTGTCGGTGGCGGTATTGTAGGCGTTTTAACTACCGGTTTGATTGTTTTTGGTAGACGCATGGGCTGTGGTAATTGGATTATTGCTGTAGCGATTACTTTGGTTCCTGGTCTTTTAGTACCGTTATGGTTGAGTGTTATTTTAAATTTGCCTTATTGGCTGTTAGCATCTACAATTTTAGTAGGTCAGGCTGTATGCGGTATTGCCGGTATGCTTTTAGTAACAGCGTTGGAACGTATTGGTGCTGGTAAGTTTTTGCTTGTCGAAGGAGGTAGAAAATAATGACTAGCGGTAGAAGTCAAGAAGAATTGCAAGGCGTAAGTTTATTGGGTCACAAGACAGAATATAAAAGTGATTATGCTCCGGAAGTTTTGGAGTCTTTTCCCAATAAGCATCCTGGAAACGATTATTTTGTAAAATTTAACTGTCCGGAATTTACTAGTTTATGTCCGATGACCGGTCAGCCTGATTTTGCAACTATTTATATTTCTTATGTTCCTGATGAACGTTTAGTAGAAAGTAAATCTTTAAAATTGTATTTGTTTAGTTTCCGTAATCATGGTGATTTTCATGAGGACTGCGTAAATATCATCATGAAAGATTTGATTAAGTTGTTAGAACCTAAATATATTGAGGTTTGGGGCAAATTTTTGCCACGCGGCGGTCTGTCCATCGATCCCTATAGCAACTATGGGAAACCAGGTACAGAATGGGAAGCAGCAGCTAAAAAGCGTTTATTCATGCATGATATGTATCCGGAAGCAATTAACAATCGTTAAATCAAAATGTTGCAGACTGTTTTCAAGCAGTCTGCTTTTTTATACTCGTGGGTTTACCATGGCTAACCAAACTTAAAATTTTCGGTAAAATTTGATATGTAGTGCTTTATTTCTTGAATAGAGTATGCTATACTAAATACTGTAAAAAAGATTTTGAATATTTGTATTAAAGTCGTGGGACACAAAAAGTACCACGTGGGACAAAGTTTGCTGAGGCGAGAAGTATGGACAGTATTATTAATTTACAAAAGAAAATAGTGCCGGAGCTGACAGATTTATTAGTTCAGCGTTACCAGATTTTACGCCAGGTAAGCCATGAATTTCCGATTGGCAGAAGAGCTTTGGCTGCTAGATTGGGCCTGAGCGAAAGGGTTTTACGTGCACAGGTTGACTTTCTCAAGAAAAGCGGCCTATTGCAATTTTCTTCCAGCGGTATGACTGTTACTGGTGAAGGGGAGGATATTTTAAAGGAGCTTGCTGATTATGTACGCAAGCTACAGGATTTATCTTTCTTAGAAAAAACTCTTAGTGATACCTTGAAAATCGGCAGGGTGGTTATTCTGCCCGGTGACTCCGACCAGGAGGATGTAGTAAAAAGAGAAATCGGCCGCACTGCAGCACATATTTTAAGTAAGCTGTTAAGTGATGGCAAAAAGCATATCGTAGCAGTTAGCGGTGGCAGCACCATGGCAGCTATGGCAGCAAATATTACCGGTACTCAGGCTAACACGGTTGTAGTTCCTGCCCGTGGCGGTTTAGGCGATAATGTGGAGCTGCAAACCAAGAGAGCAATTAA
>UQWU01000079.1 GCA_900544885.1 uncultured Phascolarctobacterium sp.
GGGCAAAAATCATGATAAAATTCCTTTTAATATATTATATTTTTTAATAAAGTTATTGTTAGATACTAAATTATTAAGGTATTGTATTCATAGATAATTTCAAGCCAAAAAAATAATTATACTAATCTTCTTAACAATTTAATTTATTTATCAGTATATAAAACTAAAAAGTAACAAGCAGCTTACCCTGAAAAATTCAAAGTAAAGCTGCTTATTTGCACGTTATTTATTTGTAATATAGTTCTAATTACAGACCCAACATCACATTGATGATTTCCTTATCAGTATCAACCATACCTTGGCTGGCAATTTTGCCAACAGCAGCAATAGTTTCATCAGCATTTTCTTGTACGATACCATCACCACCAGCAAAATTATGCTCTGCCTTAGCCATATCAAATGCCAGCAGGCCGCCCTCAACAGCCATAGCAATCTTAGCTGCACATGAGGATTTAGCACCATCGCAGATAATACCAGAGTTAATCGCCAAAGCATTTTCGACTACATGAGCAATTTGCTCATCGCTCATACCATACAGATAGGCAATTCCTGCTCCGCTACCGCTACCTGCACTTACTGCACCACAATAAGCAGATAATTTGCCGATACCCTGTTTCAGATAGACAGTAACCAAATCGCTGAGCAATACTGCTCGATACATCTTTTCTTCACTAACTTTCAAAGCTTGAGCGTAAACAACAACAGGTACAGAGGCAGTAATACCTTGATTGCCACTACCGGAAACAATGACCACAGGAAGTTCACAGCCATTCATCCGCGCATCAGAGCCTGCTGCTGCACTAGCACGGGCACGAGTACGTAAGCTTACTGCATCACCCTGCAGTAAAATTCTACCAATGCTAGCACCATAATCATTTTCCAAACCTTCTTTAGAGATAGCCATATTATAATTAATTTGACGTTGAATATAAGGAAGAACATTGTCTAAAGGCATATTCTTGGAAGCATCTAATACTTCTTCTAAGCTCCAAATGCTTTTAGCTTCTTCCTCTACACGAACAATCGGTTTTTCTAAAATCGTAGCACCGTTCTTTTTAATAGAAGTAATATTAGTATGATCTGTACGGATAGTAACCTCCGCATTGTCAGCACCTGTAGCAGCCAGAATACGAATGTAAAAAATATCCGGCTCTTCAGAAACATGAATTTTAATTAAACCATTACTTGCAAGCTTTTTGATTTCTTCTTTTTCTACAGCATTAATATGTGCTAAAACCTCTAACTGACGTTCGGAATGTGCTGCTACCAGACCTGCCGCACAAGCAACCTCAATACCCTTCATTTTATCAGTATTAGGTACGACAACGCTTTTTACATTCTTAATAATATTGCGGCTTACCCAGATATCAACCTTCTCCGGAAATGCACCTAATTGCTCACGACAGACTGCTGCACAATAAGCAATAGCAATCGGTTCAGTACAGCCCATGGCCGGGATTAGTTCCGCAGCCAGCGCCTCCTCATAAATTGCATACTTGTTTTCCATAATGATGCCTCCATTATTTTTAATGTCCATAAAAAGTACCGCCTGTACTTCCATTATATACATAAATTGTAATACAAAAAAAACCGCCACACAAGTAAATATTGTGTGACGGTAGATTTTTTTCTGAATATTTATAGAAATCTCACTTTATTTGGAGGACGGCATTTTTACAGTTGCTTCTTCAGCTAATTTTTTACCGAAAGCATCACTGAAATCAAAAGTAGCAAAATAATCAGCAGGTGTTTCTGCTCGACGAATCAATTTTGCAGAGCCATCTTCCTGTAGTAAAATTTCGGCACTACGCAGTTTACCATTGTAGTTATAACCCATGGAGAAACCATGTGCACCTGCATCATGAATAAAGAGTAAATCCCCTTTATCAATTTTCGGCAACATTCTGTCGATAGCAAATTTATCGCTGTTTTCGCACAGACCACCAGTAATATCATATTTATGATCACAAGGCTCATTTTCCTTGCCCATAACAGTGATATGATGATAAGCACCGTAAATTGCCGGACGCATCAGATTTGCAGCACAAGCATCGCAACCGATATATTCTTTATAGGTATGTTTTTCATGGATAGCTTGAGTAATCAGTGCACCATGCGGAGCCAGCATAAAACGACCCAACTCAGTAAAGATTTTAACATCGCCCATACCTGCAGGAACTAAAATTTTCTCAAATGCTTGACGTACACCTTCACCGATAACCATTAAATCATTTTCTTCTTGCTCCGGTCTGTAAGCAACGCCAACACCACCGGATAAGTTAATGAATTCAATATGAGCACCGGTTTTTTCTTTCAACTCTACAGCAACTTTGAAAAGAATACGTGCCAGTTCAGGATAATATTCGTTAGTTACAGTATTAGAGGCTAAGAAAGCATGCATACCGAAATGCTTAACACCTTTTTTCAATAAAATTTTATAGGCTTCGATAATCTGGTCATGAGTCATACCATATTTAGCATCGCCGGGATTATCCATGATATTGTTAGCAATCGCAAAATGACCGCCCGGATTATAACGGCAGCTGATGGTTTCAGGAATATCAGCAACTTGTTCCAGAAAATCAATATGAGTAATATCATCAAGATTGATGGTCACATTCAGTCTACGTGCCAGCTGAAAATCTTCAGCCGGAGTAGCATTGGAAGAGAACATGATTTCATCTTCCTTAAAGCCAACCGCATCACTCATTAACAGCTCAGTATAGGAAGAGCAGTCAGCACCGCAGCCTTCTTCACGGAGAATTTGCAGTAAATACGGATTCGGCGTAGCTTTAACAGCAAAATATTCTTTAAATCCTTTATTCCAAGCAAAAGCTTTGTATAAAGTACGTGCTTTGCGGCGTATTCCTGCTTCATCATATAAATGAAACGGTGTCGGGAATTGTTCCACGATTTTTTCTAATTGTTCTTTATTGACAAATGGTTTCTTTTCAGCCATATCTATATCACCTTTCCATAATTTTGATTAATGCAATCTCATTTTTTAATGCTTCTTTAAATAAATCAACTAGATTGCGTTTACAGGAATACAAGCAAGTAGAATTTTCTTCATCTTCTAAATCGCCTGTCAGCACTGTATGTGAATCTGCAATTAAACGAATCTGTTCATTTTGCTTTACTGTTCCGTAACAGATAGCCCCCTCCAAAGCAAAAGACTTATCGCTGATAATGACAACCTTTAATTTTCGCTGCAATGCACTTTCAAGTTCAGGTTTCAATAATTCTAAGACACGTGCGTTAGCAGAAGCATAAATACGTGCTTGTGCTTGACGGATAGTATTTCTTAATTTATTGATAATCTCACGCTCACCTTTGATGGTGATATAACCCTCGGCATCACTTTGCAGAACCGGTAACTGAGCTAATAGCTCTTTCTTTATTTCTATTAATCTGTCGATTTTATTAGTGCAAAATTCATCCGGAGCAACAGGAGTATAACGTGTAACCTTACCTTCTTCCAGAATATAGGCAGCCCCTTTATCAACTAATCCTGCCAAAGCAGTATATGTATTGGAACGTGAAATTCCGGTTTGTTTAGCAGCTTCATAGCCAGTCAGTTGACCTGATTTCAGCAGCAAAACATACAGAGTTGCTTCTTGTTTAGTTAAATTAAAGTTAGTCAGACATTCAATCAGATTCATAATCCCTCATTTAGCCCTTCTTATTGTTCCTGTTCAAGAACACTATACTCTTTTTTGACATAGTTGTCAATAATCAACTAAAACTTATTTTCCTAAATAACGAAAAATCCCATAAATGTACCATTTTTTACAAGAGTACACTTATGGGATAAAAATATTTCAGGAAAAACTTATCCTAAATTGCAATAAGAAGTTGCACACTTTTAAAAAATCAAGCTGCATAAATCTT
>UQWU01000080.1 GCA_900544885.1 uncultured Phascolarctobacterium sp.
CCCGCCTCTATAGGCGGGGGTACGTTCACTGTAGCAAAATATAATTCTTCGCACATACATTAAAACTAACTCTTTTACCCTGTTACCTATTTCTTTTTACTACATTCATAGCCGCAGAAGCTAATAAGCAAAAAAATCCTCTTTACGTAAAAAAAGAGGACTGCTTAAGCAGTCCTCTAAAAGTTCTGAGCTTTTATTATTTTGCACGCATTACACGGTCGATTTCAACACGTACTGCACGGCCGAATTCTTCGTGAACCCAATCCCAACGGCTGGTCAGAGCTTCAGGAATAGTTTTATCGCTGTACATTCTGTGTTCGTAAGCAACACCGGTCAGTCTGTTGAAAGCAACAACGCGACCTTGCAGGTCTAATTGCAGTTTACGTTCTTCGCTGGAATCAATAACTTTGTCATCCAGTTTGTCTAATTGAATAGCAATGATGATATCAGCATCGCCGGCTTTAGCAATTTGTTCCAGAGTTGCAGCATCAGGAACTTGGTTACCGATGTTAGCAGCTTCGATAGCAGCAGTCAGCTTGTCATTTTCAATCATGTAGAAGCCTTTTTTGGAGTTGATAGCAGCCAAAGCATTTTTGTAGAATACTTGGTTGGTGATATCAGTACCATCTTCAGCTTTAACAGTATCAACATTGTTAATCAAAGGCAGCAGAGCTACGCCTGCAGCTTCAGCAGCACCGCCAAAGCAAGGAACGCTCAAGCACAGAGCCATAACGGTCATCATTAATAAACGAAAAACTTTATTCATTACAATTCCTCCCAAAAGCATTTTTGTTGATGCTCAAATATAATTTTATTATATCATAAAAGGGTAAAAAAATACAGTCTTTCACGAAAATTTTATAACTGCCTCTGCTTGAGTCTGACATAGTACAAACAGCGATAAAACGGGCATCTCGATTCAGTTTAAATTCAGATTGCTAAGGTTTTTAGAGCATAAAAAAGAGGCGGTACGTCTACCGCCTCTTGATATGTTTTGTTGTCTAAACTAAGAACAGATTATGGTTCAAATTAGAAAGTGAATACTACTTGGCTCCACAGAGTTTGAGCGTCTTTGTTGCCTTCTTCTTGTTCCAAGTCATAGTATTCTACTTGACCAACAATGTTTTTAGCGAAGGTGTAGTTAGCAGCTACGCTGTAACCTTTGAAGCCTTCATCACCAGTGAACAAAGCATCATCTGCTAAACCGTTCATAGTGTGATCGATATAAGTGGAAGCACCTTGGTCATAGTATTTAGCAACTAAGCCCCAAGAACCAACTTTAGCAGCTTTAGCACCTTTGTAGGAAGCAGTTACTACATAGCCGTCATCAGCACCATTGTAACCATCTTTATCGCCATTCAGGTACATAGCACCCAGTTTGAAGTTTTTGTCGAATGCATAGTTAGCAGCTACAGTCCAAATGCTGTCATCAATGCCGTCAACACCTTTTAAATCTTTAAAGTCGTAGTAAGCAGCAGCTAAATCTAAAGCACCAGCTTTACCGGACAATTCTGCATAAACAACTTCATTAGCTTTAGCTTGAGCTTCTCCAGGATCAGCTTTACCATAGCCAGCAGTCAATTTAACGTCTTTACCATAGGAAGCTTGAACGCCATCGAAACGGTTATCATATACATTACCTTCGGAAACTTTCAGGTTGTAACGACCAGCTTGAACAGCTAAGCCGCCCAGTTTACCATTTACATAAGCACGTTGGAATTTGGTATCTTCGTCGCCTTTATCATTTTTCAGGTTTTGTTGATTTTCCAACATACCAGTGTAGGACCAATCATCATTGATTTGACCCTTTAACCAAATACGGGAACGCAGAACAGTTGCATAACCTTCTTTGTCGCCATCATTGTCAGTGTAGTGGTAACGAACTTCACCAGTGATTTTTACGTTGTCAGCTTTAGCTTCCAGGTTTGCTACGCGAACACCCAGGGTATCCAGTTCGTCAGCAAATTCAGCAGCCAGTTTATCAACGTTAGCACCTTTTGCCATAGCTTTTGCTACGATTTGTGCCATTTCATAACGGGTCATCAGTTTGTCGCCGCCGTAAGTGCCATCAGGATAACCATCAACAACACCTGCAGCAGCCAGTTTGTTTACAGAATCATATGCCCAGTGACCTGCAGGTACATCAGAGAACGGGTTTGCAGCGTATGCAGAAGCAGTTACGCCCAGAGCCATAGCCATTGCTAATACTAAAGATTTTTTCATAATAAATTGCCTCCTCTATTTTCGAGAGAAATTATATTTATTACAAAATTCCTTTAGCTCAAGTTCGTTCCAAACGCCTCGGTAAGAGTTGCCTTGTTTCCTCTACCATGTTCAGAAATTGCCCAAGTTTCGGGAATCTTATAATACAAAATTAGAAGAACAAAATTTTCACAAGCATTATACATGAACTTTACTTTGTTCTTGTGCTTATTATAGCATTATGAACCTATAAGTCAATATATTGTCTGATAATTTTCTTTTAATAGACATATATATTACACAAATTCTTTAAATATTGCTATTATAATTATTTTATGTATTATAATGTGTTTTTATTAATATTTAATGTTATATTTTATGCTATTTTTATAACATTACTCTTTTCTCAAAACACATTTTTGCGATAATAATTCCTATTAACAACACTTGCAAATTAAGCTTTTTGGCATTTTGGTGAACTTTTTGAAAACTCAACTATTAGTACCTACTAATATTATTTCTAGCAAATAACTCTTAAATTTTTCTCTAAAAAATATTCCTTTAGCTTAGTCATATAAACTTTAGGCAAAAATCATAGAAATAACACTCTTCTAAGCAAAAACTATTATATAATTAATTTATACAGCAACTAGCCTAAGGAGGTGTTACAATGCTGAAAAAAACTTTACTAACTTTAGGAATGTGCCTTTTACTAACGGGAACAGCCTTAGCCGGCGTTAATGAAAAAATAGACAACGGCAGCAACCATCAAATAAGCTACCCATTTTTTACATTCACTAACCAAAAAGCAGCTACAAGAGCTAATAACTTCATCGAAGAAAAAGTTTTCGATACATTAAATTTGCTAGAAGACCCTATCTATGTCGAAGTATCTACTAGCTATAAAGTAATCAAAGAAACAGACAAATACGTAAGCATCACCTTTACCACTGCCAATTATACAGGTGGTGCCCATGATATGTATTATACTTATGGTCTAGTATTTGACAAAAAAACAGGTAAACGTCTTCCCTATACTGCCTTTGCCGATAAAATCAGCAAAGAAAATCTGCAAAAAGGTATCGCAGATGGTACTCTACCTGTTTTTACCGCAGATTTAAAAACGAGAAGCTCTGCTCCCTTCCTCAAAGACCTGAATAATTTCAGCGTCAGCAAAAACTATATTCTAGCACCGGACGGTCATGTTTATCTGATGTACCAGCCTTATGAACTTGATTGTTACGCAGCAGGTGTTACTTATGTAAAATTGCCACTCAAACAATAAATAGTTAATTACAAAAATGACCACCTAAAAGAACGCACTTCTTTCAGGTGGTCATTTGCTTTCAGAAAAACTGCACTCTCAAAAACTGTTTTGTGCAATGTTTAGCTAAAAATTCCTATAAAAAATCCCGTTACTGCTTTTACAGAACGGGACGAAAATTACTATTTTATATTTTCGGTAAGTTTAAGTATAGAAAACCTTGCTAAATTACGCAATAGAATTTTATTTCTATAACATTCACTCTTTAAAGTCATTTTTTGCTTATGCTATTCAGAACCCAATGTTTGACGGTTCTATAATAAATGTTGGGGTCTCGAAGAAATCGAGATTTCAACATTTATTTT
>UQWU01000081.1 GCA_900544885.1 uncultured Phascolarctobacterium sp.
TAGTAACTACCTTTCCCCACACAACAGGAAAAGCCGCAGCTATTGCTACGGCTGTTATTTATTTTTTCTCCCACCATGCTTCCCCTGCCAGCCGATCTAAAATAATCGCTGCTGCACTGCGGACACACAGATGATTATAATCACATGGACCATAAACAGGCTCTAAAATATAGTCAAAACTTTTCATAGTTTCGGCTTCGATACCAAAGCCGGTGCCGAAAAGCAACAGAATAGGTCTATCACCTTCTTGCAACTGTTTACGCATAAAGGTATAGCTGACAGTATTGGGATAAATACGTGCATCAGTGGTAACAATATAAGGCTTCTTGCCTGTTTGTGCTTCCACATCTAAAGCAGCTGTTTCAATATCCTTTTGCCAGGACACACGTGCTAAAGCATCAGCACGGTCAGGATTATAAACTTTACCATAACCTTCCTGCCAATAATTCAGTATTTTGCTGATAATTTCTTTTTGCACATCCAAGGGATGAATAATATAATAACGTTTGACATCATAGGTGCGGCAGGTTCGAGAGATATCGTGAATATCAAAATTGGTTACTGCACCGGCGATAATATTCATGCGTTTATTGTAGATAGGATAATGTACTAAACCTATATATAAATCAGCCACGCTGTTCATCTCCCTCTGGTGCATCCTCTGCTTGAGGTTCAAGAGCAGCTTTTGCTGCTACCTTGGCTGCGGCAATGTCAGCACGTAATTCTTCATAAAATCTGCGTTCAGACTTTTTCATCTTAAACGGCAGACGACCTTCAATGTACTGCATTTGTTCTGCAGAGAGCAGGTCCGGACGAATGAAATATGTTGCCTTCAGGGATTCCTTCAGACGCCAGCTATTGATTAAAGCATGGTTACCGCTACGCAATACGTCGGGAACTACACGGCCTTCAAAATCAACAGGACGGGTATATTGAGGATACTCTAAAAGACCGGTGCTAAAAGAATCGTCTTCCGCACTGACCAACTTGCCCAAGACACCGGGAATGAAGCGTGCAATAGCATCCATAACGATTAAGGCAGGCATTTCACCGCCGGTCAAAACATAATCGCCGATGGAAAGTTTTTCGTCCACCCAGTGAAAAATACGCTCGTCAAAGCCTTCGTAATGGCCACAGACAAAAATAAAATCTTGTCCGGAATGGGCGTATTCCTCTACGATATTTTGTTTTAAGGTACGTCCTCCAGGGCACATTGCAATAACACGGGCATTTGGTAGCTGCTCCTTAGCCTTGCGGATAGCGGCTACCATAGGCTCCGGTTTTAAAACCATACCTGCGCCACCGCCAAAAGGCGTATCATCTACCGTACGATGATTATCATAAGTGAAATCACGCGGGTTGATGCAGCTTACTTCAATTAATCCCTTAGCTGCTGCACGTTTCAGAATGCTGTGGCTTGCAGCTTGTTCAATCTGCTCGGGGAACAGAGTTATAAACAAAAACTTCATTCTTCGTCAATCCATTCGGGTAAGGTTACAACCATGCGTTTTTCGGCAAGATTGATTTCCTTTACATAAATTTTTAAGGCCGGCAGCAAAATATCTTTTGCTCCGGGAACAGCAATTATATAAACATCATTACTGCCAGTACTCAAAGAATCTTTAAAGGTACCGATTTTTTCACCATTTTCGTCAACAACGGTCATACCGATTAAATCAGCAACATAAAATTGACCGTCCTCCAATTGCGGTAAATCTTCGGAGTTAATCAGGACTTCCTGATCGCGCAGTAATTCTGCATCATTCATAGTGGTGATTTCTTCTGTAGTTACTAATACCATACGTTTATGAAAACGGGCATTTTTGATAGTCAGCTTACGACCATCATGCAGCAACAGATATTCTAAATCTAAGAATTGTTCCGGCTTTTCTGTCAGCGGCATAATACGAATATCGCCCCGCACACCGTGCGGAGCGACAATTTTACCAATAACGATTTGTTTTTCCATTGATTATTCGCGGAAAGCGATAACCTTACCATCTTCAGTAAGGATTTCCGCACCCATTAAAGCATCCAGATCAGTGCCAACGGTGATTTCTACGGTACGTTCTAAGGTACCATGACCGATTTCAGCACCCAGTTCTAAAGCTTCTGCTCTTTTGAGTTTAGCTTCAGCGTCTGCTTTAGCGGCAGTACGTTTATTTCTTTCCATTTCGATTTGTTCGCGTAAAGCCGGAAGTACGCTCAAATCTGCTGCAGCTTGATGCAATGCTTTTTTAGCTTGGAATTCGAATTGTTCCAAATCAAGCTCCATATTTTTTATAGTGTTTTGGAGATCTCCAACAATTTTCAACTTTAAATCTTCAGTTACTTTAGCCTTAATAGCAACAGGAACCCTAACAAACATTTTATCCATCGTTTATACCATCCTTAAATTATACTATTTCGACAATAACTTTAACATTCTCGCGGGTAGCCACTGCTTTCATCACAGTTCTAATTGCTTTAGCGATGCGGCCTTGTTTTCCAATAACTTTGCCCATATCTTCAGAAGCAACATGGAGGCGGAGTACCGTAGTTGTTCCGGTAGTTTCCTCCTCCACTACTACTGCAGACGGATTACTTACAAGAGATTTGGCCATTACTTCTACCAATTCTTTCATGTAAATCACGCCTCTCTAATTATTTTGCTGCTTTTGCTTCAGCAAATTGTTTCATGATACCATTTTTGCTGAACAGGTTTTTAACAGTATCGGTCGGTTGTGCACCTTTGGACATCCAGTCCATAGCTTTTTCAGCGTCGATTTTTACGTTAGCCGGTTGAACGGTGGAATCATAGTAACCGATGGATTCGATGAATCTGCCGTCACGAGGAGAACGAGAGTCTGCTACAACGATACGATAGAAAGGAGCTTTTTTAGCACCCATACGTTTTAAACGAATTTTTACTGCCATGTTGATTTTCACCTCCTTAAATTAATATCTCAAACAACATGGAACTTTTGAATTTATTTTTTACGACCGAAAGGCATCTTGAAACCGCCTTTGGAAGCAAACTTAGCCATACCCTGCATACGTTTCATCATTTTCTTGCTCTCTTCAAAGTTTTTCAAGAGCTTGTTAACATCCTGTACACGCATACCACAACCTTGGGCAATACGTTTACGGCGG
>UQWU01000082.1 GCA_900544885.1 uncultured Phascolarctobacterium sp.
TGTGTTTTGTGGTATCTTGAGTATAGTCCATTGTGATTGCCTCCTTGTAAGTTTTGTGTAGTAGCTTAATTTTAACATGAAGAGGTCACAATGGACTATTTTTATTCTGTTTTCAAGGTGTGCAATTTCATTTTACAATGAACCATATAAAAATACTTGCTGAAATAGGTATTTTAGGTAATAAAGTTTACTATTTTCTATGGGTATTATATAATAAAGAAGTATATACTTAGCATGAAGATAAGGCTTGCCGTAGCTTGCAAATTTTTTGCAAATTATGCAGAATATTATGGGCTGCATCTTGCAGAACAAGCCAAATAAATTTATAATATACTTATGAATTCATACTAAAAATATAGGAATTAAAAATCTGTGTCAAGGCAGATGATTGGAGGATAAATATGGCTGAAGAATTGTTACAAGTGAATGGTTTGCAAGTTAGTGTTGAAGACAAGCAAATTCTGCATAGTATTGATTTGGATATTAAACCGGGCGAAACTCATGTATTAATGGGTCCGAATGGTGCTGGCAAATCTACTTTGGGTTATGCGTTGATGGGTAATCCTAAATATACAGTGAATGCTGGTCAAATTATTTTCAATGGTGAAGACATTACTAATTTATCTGTTGATAAACGTGCTAAAGCAGGTATGTTCCTGTCTTTTCAAAATCCTTTGGAGGTTCCTGGTATTTCTTTAAGCAGCTTTTTGAAAACTGCATTGGAGCAGCAACGTGGCGTACGTATTAAAGCTTGGGATTTCCGAAAAGAATTAAAACAAGCCATGGGCTTGCTGCAAATGGATACTAAATATGCAGAACGTGATCTCAATGCAGGCTTTAGCGGTGGCGAAAAGAAAAAAGCCGAAATTCTGCAGTTGTTGATGTTGAATCCGCAGTTAGCTATTCTGGATGAAACTGATAGCGGTTTGGACGTTGATGCTGTACGTATTGTGTCTCAAGGCATTAAAACTTTCCAAGAGCATCGTAACGGCGCTTTATTGATTATTACTCATAATACTAAGATTTTAGAAGCATTACATGTTGATAAGACTCATATTCTGGCCCATGGCAGTATCATTAAAAATGCAGGTCCGGAATTAGTTGATGAAATCAGCAAGAATGGTTTTGAACAGTTTTTGCAAAAATAAGCTAGATGATGGAGTAAGTTATGGAAGAAAAAACTTATGTGGAAGATATAGATAGAAGTCTTTATGACTTCCGTAATGAAGATAAAGACGCATATCGTATTCAAGAAGGTCTGACTCAGGATATTGTTGAAGAAATTTCCCGTGGTAAGCATGATCCTGAATGGATGCGTGAATTCCGTCTGAAGTCCTTAGATATTTACAATGATCTGCGTATGCCGCAATGGGGACCATCTATTGAGGGCTTAAACATGGATAATATTGTTACTTATGTACGTCCGAATACTAACATGAAGGGCAAATGGGAAGATGTTCCCGAGGATATTAAGGATACCTTTGAACGTTTAGGCATTCCTCAGGCTGAGCAGACTAGCTTAGCCGGTGTTGGTGCTCAGTACGATAGTGAGCTTGTTTACCATAATGTACGTAAGGAAGTAGAAGAACAAGGTGTTGTTTATACTGATATGGAAAGCGCCTTGAACGGTCCTTACGCAGATATGGTTCGTGAGCATTTCATGAAGCTGGTTCCGCCTACGGATCATAAATTTGCTGCCTTACATGGTGCTGTATGGTCCGGTGGTTCTTTCGTTTATGTACCTAAGGGAGTAAAGGTAGCAATTCCGTTGCAATCTTATTTCCGTTTGAATGCTAAAGGTGCAGGTCAATTCGAGCATACATTGATTATTGTCGATGAAGGTGCAGACTTACACTTTATCGAGGGCTGCAGTGCTCCGAAATATAACGTAGCAAACCTGCATGCAGGCTGCGTTGAATTATTTGTCGGCAAAAATGCTAAGCTGCGTTACAGCACTATTGAAAACTGGTCTAAAAATATGTATAACCTTAATACTAAACGTGCTTTAGTTGCTGAAGGCGGTACTATTGAATGGGTTAGCGGTTCTTTTGGGTCTCATGTATCCTATCTGTATCCTATGAGCATTTTAAATGGTGAGGGTGCACATAGCGAATTTACAGGTGTTACCTTTGCCGGTCATGACCAAAATCTTGATACAGGCTGCAAGGTTGTACACAATGCACCGCGTACTACTAGTCTGGTTAATACCCGTTCTATTTCTAAAAGTGGTGGTATCAGTACCTTCCGTAGCAGCGTAGTTGTTACTAATAAGGCTAAACAGGCGAAATCCTCTGTTTCCTGCCAAAGTTTAATGTTGGATAATATTTCCCGTTCTGATACTATTCCTGCTATCGATGTACGTACTGCTGATGCTGATATCGGACATGAAGCAAAAATCGGACGCATTAGTGATGATGCAGTATTCTATTTGATGAGCAGAGGTATTAGTGAAGAAGAAGCAAGAGCGATGATTGTTAGCGGCTTTGCCGACAATGTATCTAAAGAATTGCCGTTGGAATATGCAGTAGAAATGAATAACCTTATTCGTTTGGAAATGCAGGGAAGCATTGGCTAAGAAGGAGATAACTATGGAAAATATTGATATGATAGTGAACCAACTGCCTGCTCCCACTTGGAATAGATTAAAAATGAATGAGAGCAAGCTGCAGTTGGAGAAATTGACTGATGTTTGTGAGCCGCGTGTGGCTTTACAAGGCGGTGTCTGTTTAAATAAAAGTCATGTACAGCATGTGCCAGGTAAAAATTGCTGTGGCTGTGCAAAAGCAGCTGTTTGTCCTGTGCATGGTGTTGATTTTGCAAAAATGCCCACTGGTATGGGGGCTGATATTGCTAAATTAGGTGTTGGTGAGACTGTTCGCCTAGTAGCAGATGCAGGAAAAAGTGTTGCGGCTGTAACCTTACGTTATAATGAAAACCAAAAATGCTTAAATAAATTAGAAGTAGAAGCCAAACCGGGTAGTGATGTTACTGTTATTATGACGTATATTTCTACTTCTGTGGCTGATGGTATTGCCGCAGTGCAAACTAAAATTGCGGCAGGGGCCGGGGGGAAAAAAAAAATTAGTGGTTAG
>UQWU01000083.1 GCA_900544885.1 uncultured Phascolarctobacterium sp.
ACTATACTTCTGCTAGGATGTCTAAAGAAATTTGCGCAAAACTATTGACAGTACCGAAAAATGTTTACCTTTTATGTGTTTTGTGGTATCTTGAGTATAGTCCATTGTGATTGCCTCCTTGTAAGTTTTGTGTAGTAGCTTAATTTTAACATGAAGAGGTCACAATGGACTATTTTTATTCTGTTTTCAAGGTGTGCAATTTCATTTTACATTTCATTTTACAATGAACCATATATTTTTGTTTACAGCTTATAAAATCTTTGCTTTCAAGCATTTTTAGACAAGGTAATAAATAAGTTTGCCAAAGCTCGGTATAGATTTCTTGATAATTAGTTTCTTGGTTAATCTTTGTGACGATTTGAGGAGCAAGCTGATAATATTCGTCAATCAAAGCTTGTCCGTCATTTTGCTGCAGAAGCCAATAATCACGGAATTGGCGGAAGGCATTCAGTTCATAGCAGTTATCTTCTTTACCCAAAGTGAGGCAGGTGGCAGTAGTAATAAAGCAACCTGATTTTTTGGTGCTTTGTAGCTTTTGTAATAATTTTTTCGCAGGCAGATAATTTTGCTTACTAGCTTTTTCCAGCCATTGCTTTGCTACAGTTAAATCTTTCTTGACACCTTGACCTTCGGCATAATATTTACCGAGAGTAAATTGGGCTATGGCATCACCTGAATCTGCAGCTTTTTTGTACCACGTTAAGGCTTCCTGTAAATTGCAGCTGACACCGGTACCGCTAGAGTAGCAAAAGGCAAGCATATTTTGCGCAGGCACATGGTTTTGCAAAGCAGCCTTTTTATACAAGTTGATAGCTTGGGGATAGCTTTGTTCAATACCAAGACCGTTAAAATAGCAGTCTGCTAAATAATATTGTGCATCGGCAAAGTTATGGGTAGCAGCTTCCCGGTAGTAGTTTACAGCTTGCTCATGGTTTTGAGTAACGCCGGTGCCGTTATAATAGCAGTAGCCGAGATTAAAGAAAGCTTTGGCATGGCCTTGTTTGGCTGCTTCAAGGTAATAGCTGAAAGCTTTGGTATAGTCTTGTGCTACACCTATACCATCGTAATAGCAATTGCCTAAGCTGTTTAAAGCTTCCACAGAGCCAAGTTTAGCGGCCTCTTGGTAAAGCATAAATTTGCTTTGGGGTGCAGCAGAAGAAGCTTTTTGAAGCAGGCTGGTGATGTTCTTTGTTTTATGCAGCTGTTCAGTATCATTGTCATAAATAACACCTGTATTATGCTGCCAGATGATATATTTATTTAATTTTAATCGAGTATTTAGTTTACCGAAAAGAATATACGGCTCCTGCTCCTGACAAATTTTTTTGGATACTGTGCAGGTACAGTTAATTAAAAGCTCCGTTGGTAGATGAATTTCTGCAGTGTAAATAAAAGCATGGATTTCAAGGGGCAGAATGTTGTTTTCAATATCGTATTTTTGTCGCAGAGGCTTGCATTGAGCCAAGGGCAGAACAGGGAGCTGTTCTAGACGTAAAGCGTATTGCTCTTGTGTTTCATTAGGCAGAGGCTGCCAGCAGATGATTTTTAAAGGGATATCATACTCATCAGTATGCAGATAGATGGAAGAGTAATCATAAACTGCTTGTTTATTGCTGACGCTTAAAGAAGCGAATAATTCTCCGTCAATAACATCACGTGTAGGAAAATTCTCAACAAAAAAATAAAGTGGTGTCTGTGGTAAGGCTAGTTTCTCTTTTTTATCTAGATGATGCTGTAACAGATGAATTTTACTATAACCATCATTTTTGCGCGTATCTAAAATAGCATAACCGATGTGGAGTGGCGGTAGCTTAGCAATACGTTCTTGATATTCAGCGTATGTTTCAAAAGTATCTTTTTCCCAGACTTCTTGAATTTTATGTGCTGTAGTAGTAAAGGAATCCAGCAGATTGAGGGGGTTTTCTACAGTGGTAGCTAAGGCTTTACCATTGCGAGCAGTTTTGGCAGTCAGATATTTTTGGGCGATTCCTAAATCTTCTGTTGCAAATTTATTTAAGCTATAAGTATGCTTACAGTATTCCATGCTGTACCAGATGGTGATTTCAACAAGATTATTGAGTGCGGCAATAATTATATCTTCTGATATTTTCTGTGGTTCGATGGAATGCACTACTTTATTGCTATAACGACGTGTCTGATGGAATAATTCACTACGAGTAGTATCTAAAATATCTTTATCATTTAAGTAATTGATGCCGTAAAAAAGACTTTGGTCATCCGGTGCACCTAAAGTAAAAACAAGATATTCTAAAATCTGGCGTATTTTGAGCATAATCAAGCTATTGTCTGTAGCTTGCTCTACTTGTGAACATTTATCCCATAAAATGGGAAAATCGTACTTTAAGAAGGCAAATCGTGACATAATATCACCACTGAAATTATATTGCATAATTTAGTGCTTAATATAATTATTATACTCGGTTTAATTATAAAATACCATAAATGAAAAATATTCATTGGCGTTATAAGTGCTATAGAATATATGTTATAATATTAGTAAAAGTATTTTTAGACGTTAATGATAGCTGGATGGGGGAGAAATTTATGGCTTATCAGGAAACAATAAAAACTGTCGATAAAATGCGGGCGTATTTGCGTGACTTCTTTGTCTATGGCTATAAATGTCAGGATGATTTTGAAGAGGATAGTAGCCGTACTTATGACAATGAACGTAAGCGTATCGACAATTGGTTGAATGGCTATATGCAATCCAAGCGTGATGTAAATGGCAAAATGAAAAGATTTATATCTTTTGATAGCCGCAGAATTAAAAATAACCCTTTGCATAGAATATGGAAAATAAAAAGCTTTACGGATACTTATATTATTTTGCATTTGGTTCATTGTAAAATGAAATTGCACACCTTGAAAACAGAATAAAAATAGTCCATTGTGACCTCTTCATGTTAAAATTAAGCTACTACACAAAACTTACAAGGAGGCAATCACAATGGACTATACTCAAGAT
>UQWU01000084.1 GCA_900544885.1 uncultured Phascolarctobacterium sp.
AGTTTTTGTGTGGAGAAAAATCTGTATGACCGGATTAAAGTAAGGAAGAACGTCGAATTTTCGGTATTCGTTTTAAGAGGTGCTGTTTTTTAGCGAAGCGAGAAGAATTAGGAAGGTGACACGGGATAAGCACAGCTTTCGTTGAAATAAGATTTTTGCGTGAACTCGTTGTGCTCAAGGACGAAATAGTGCAGAAGTGTGAAGAATTATGCGTATGCCACGTACTAGGTTAATGTGTCTGGAAGTAGTAAAAAATGTCACTCATTATTCTTACTCCAACTTTCCGTAAATGCTAGGTGATTGACCTGCTTGAGTAATATGTGGTGTTAAAAGAATGATGACTTCTGTTTTGCTGTGACGTTTGCTTCTGTTTTTGAAAAGTTCGCCGAGAATGGGAATATCGCTTAAAAAGGGAACGCGTTGCAGATTGCGTTGTTCTTCTTTACCTAAAAGGCCACCGATGGCTAGTGTTTCACCGCTATACATACGAACGTTGGTATCAGCAGTACGGCTGGTGATGCGGTAGTTTTTCAGCTCGCTGATGAGTGTTGGCGTGCTAACTTCCGTATGAACGGAGGCTGTGACCATTTTACCGTCTTGGCTGATGCGGGGCAGGTATTGTAGCTTAATGCCGGCGTCTAGGTATTCTGTAGAGGTATAGTTATCACCGTTAGTATGTTTTTCGGTCTGCACGGGGATGTGGTCACCGATGAAGATGCTGGCCTGTTTACCGGGAATGGTAATGATGCGTGGTGTAGCAAGAATTTTTGCTTTACCATTAGCTATCAGGGCATTGAGTTTGGCGTTGAAGCGGAAGGAATAACCATGCCAGAATTTAAAGTTACCTCCGAATTGCTCTTCGTCGTTATCACTGTCACTATCGCTGTCCGCAGTTTGTCTTTCACGTTGGGGAATGTTATCCCAGCTCCAGTTTACGCCTAGCTCTTTGCTGTTTTCTTGATTGACGGCGATGATTTTGGCTTCTAGGGTGACTTGATTTGTGGCTACGTCAAGCTTCGGCAGTAATTGCTTGAGCGTCTGCTGTTCGCTGTCGATGCTGTTGAAGAGGAGACTGTTAGTGGCAATGTCAACGCTGAGTTTGCCGGTAAAAAGAGGCTGTAATGCTTTTTGTAGTTCTTCAGCTTGAGCGTAGCTCAGAGGATAAACCTTGCTTTGCCTGCTTACCTGCATAGCAGCAATAGTTCCCGGAAGATTGCCTGTTGCTAAGGCGGGTGTTGCAGGTGCTAGAAAGGGATTGGCCTGTGCATTTACTGTTAAGGGTAAAGTAGAGAGTAAAAAACAAAAAAAGATACTGTAATGTTGGATGTTCATGATGGCTCCTTTGTGTTTCTCTTATAAATTTGTCAAGGAGAAACAAATAATTTTTAAGTTATGATTATTGTACGGCAGAGAAAAAGAAAAATCAAGAGAAAATTCAGAAGATTATAATAAATATCTTGATTTTAAAATAAAACGTGCTAAAATAAGCGTAAATAATTGATTATGCTTTGACGTCAGCATAAATGATTGTGACCTTGATAAAAATAAGCATGGTTATTTTTTATTTTAAAGGAGCGATATCATGGATATAAGCAAGATAAAAACAGCTGCTGATTTAGTGCAGAGGGCTGTGGAATTAGCAGCTAGTGATGTGCACATAGAGCCTATTGGCGATGAGGCCCAGGTACGTCTGCGTATTGATGGTGTTTTATATAATGCAGGTAAACTGACGGTTAATCAATGCATCAGTCTTGTTACTCAGTTTAAGGTTTTAGCAGGAATGGATATTGCTGAAAAACGTTTGCCACAGGATGGTCGTTGGCAGTTTAAAAAAGCGACAGTAACTATTGATTTACGCTTATCAACATTGCCGACTGCTTTTGGTGAAAAGCTGGTAATCCGTATTTTAGATCGGGAGAGGGCGTTGTTACCGTTATCTGCCTTAGCCTTTAGTACCGAAAATCTACGTTTATATAATGCTTTATGGCAGGCGGCTTATGGCTTGGTGCTGGTTACAGGACCGACAGGTAGCGGCAAAACAACAACCTTATATGCTACGCTAAGTGCTTTAGATTGGCAGAGTAAAAACATAATTACTTTAGAGGAACCTGTGGAATATGCTTTGTCCGGTATTAACCAAGTACTGTTGAACCGTAAGGCAGGTTTAGATTTTGCCCGTGGTTTACGCGCTGTATTACGTCAGGACCCTGATGTTATTATGGTCGGTGAAATACGTGATTTGGAAACGGCGGAGTTGGCTGTGCGTGCGGCGTTGACAGGACATCTTGTTTTGGCTACTCTGCATACTAATGATGCTATATCGTCCTTGGTGCGTTTGGCCGATATGGGTGTGGCGGATTATTTTCTGCTCGGTGCTCTACGTGGTGTAGTGTCACAGCGTCTTGTACGCCGTTTATGTCCTCATTGTCGGCAAATTGCTGCGGCAACGGCGATTGAGCAGGAATGTTTAGGCGTGGATGCTTCGGTACAGGTTTATCATCGTAAAGGCTGTCAGCATTGCCGTTATAGCGGGTATGTCGGGCGTATCGCGGTACAGGAGGTTTTACCGTTGAATGAAGATTTAGCTAGGCTCATACTTAGTGGCAGCTCTACTACGGTTGTTGAGGATATGGCATGTGCTTTAGGCTGGCGTAGCTTAGGAAAAGACGCTAAACAAAAGGTGTTACAAGGATTGACGGATGTCAGCGAATTGTGGCGCTGTGGTATTTTATAGGAGGAAGTTATATTGAAGCTAGAGGAAATATTGCATCAGGCGGAGGCTTTGAATGCTTCTGATATTCATCTTTCTGTAGGAAAAGTACCGTTTTTCCGAATAGATGGGGAACTGCGTTCTGTAATAGCTAGTACAATCAACGCTTTGGAAATGGAAACCATAGTGGCAGGGATTTTGTGGAAAGAAAATTATTTTAAGCCAAGGT
>UQWU01000085.1 GCA_900544885.1 uncultured Phascolarctobacterium sp.
AGTTTTTGTGTGGAGAAAAATCTGTATGACCGGATTAAAGTAAGGAAGAACGTCGGATTTTCTCAAGCGTACCAATGGATGCAACATAAAAATGTGGCAGAATATCTAAGCTAACGATTTTTACGAGGGAGCTTTTTTCACTTTCGGCAGCAGAAGAAATATTTTTTCTTTTTTCGTAAAAATAAAGAGGATTTTCCTTATAGGTGGCGAATAATAAGCAGGTACACAAATATGTGAAAATTTAGAGGAGGCATAAGATTATGCATAGTTACAGCATGGATTTTGGCGGCAGAACTTTAACTATTGAAGCCGGCAAGATTGCAAAGCAAGCAAATGGCGCTGTATTAGTTCGCTATGGTGATACCGCTGTAGTAGTAGCCGTTACCGGCACCAAAACACCGCGTGAAGGTGTAGACTTTTTCCCACTGACTGTTGATTTTGAAGAAAAAATGTACGCTGTAGGTAAAATCCCCGGCGGTTTTATTAAACGTGAAGGTCGTCCCAGTGAGCAGGCTATTTTGACCAGCCGCTTGATTGACCGTCCTATTCGTCCGATGTTCCCGGAAGGCTACCACAACGATGTACAAATCGTTGCTACTGCTGTTTCCGTAGATCCTGACAATGCTCCCGATATGCCGGCAATGATTGGTGCATCCTGTGCTTTGTCCATTTCTGATATTCCTTTCGAAGGTCCTATCGCTGGTGTGCGTGTAGGCTTAATCGATGGTGAATTTATCATCAACCCGACTGTTGAACAAAGCAAAATTACCGAATTGAATCTGGCTGTTGCCGGTACTAAAGACGCTATTTTAATGGTTGAAGCAGGTGCTCAAGAAGTATCCGAAGAAACTATGCTGGATGCTATCTGGTTCGGCCATGGCGTAATTAAACAATTGGTTGAATTCCAAGAAAAAATCGTTGCTGAAATTGGCAAAGAGAAGATGGAAGTTCCTTTCTACGCTCCTCCTGAAGAAATGGTTGCCGAAATCGAAGAATATGGTGCTCAAAAATTAAAAGATGCTCTGATGGATGCCAACAAATTGGAACGTGAAGAAAACGTTGCTAAAGTTAAAGCTGAAATCGCTGAAGTATTCTTAGAAAAATATCCTGACAATGCGAAAGATGTTGCTTATATCACCCAAAAACTGGTGAAGAAAATCGTTCGTCGTACTATTTCTGTTGATAAAATCCGTCCTGACGGTCGTCAACTGGATGAAGTACGTCCTGTTACCTGCGAAGTTGGTCTGTTAGCTCGTCCTCATGGCAGTTCTTTATTCACTCGTGGCCAAACTCAGATTTTGAATGTTTTGGCTTTGGCTCCGTTGCGTGAAGCACAAGTTCTGGATGGTCTTGGTGCAGAAGAAACTAAACGTTATATCCATCATTATAACTTCCCGCCGTATTCCGTAGGCGAAACCAAACCTCTGCGTAGCCCGGGCCGCCGCGAAATCGGTCATGGTGCTTTAGCAGAACGTGCTTTAAGACCTGTTATTCCTTCTGAAGAAGAATTCCCGTATGCAATTCGTCTGGTATCCGAAGTTCTGGAATCCAATGGTTCTTCTTCCATGGGTTCTGTTTGTGCAAGCACCTTGTCCTTAATGGATGCAGGCGTTCCTATTAAAGCTCCTGTTGCCGGTGTTGCTATGGGCTTGGTTAAAGATGGCGAGTATTTCACCATTCTGACCGATATCCAAGGTTTGGAAGATGCTTTGGGCGATATGGACTTCAAAGTTGCCGGTACTGAAAAAGGTATTACCGCAATTCAAATGGATATCAAAATCGATGGTATCAACAAAGATATCTTCACTCAAGCATTGGCACAAGCTAAACGTGGTCGTGAATTCATCATGGGTAAAATGATGGAATGCATCAGCGAACCGCGTAAAGAATTGTCCAAATATGCACCGAAAATCACTACTATTAATGTAGACCCGGATAAAATCGCTAAGGTTATCGGACCTGGCGGTAAAACCATCAAAAAAATCATTGATGAAACTGGTGCTAAGATTGATATCGAAGATAGCGGTCGTATCTTCATCGCTGCAGTAAACAGCGAAGCTGCTTATAAAGCTATCGATATCATCAACGGTATTACTGCGGAAGCAGAAGTTGGCAAAACTTATACCGGTAAAGTAACCCGTCTGATGAACTTTGGTGCTTTCGTAGAAATTCTGCCGGGCAAAGAAGGCTTGGTTCACATTTCTCAATTGTCCACCGAACACGTTGAAAAAGTAGAAGACGTTGTTTCCGTAGGCGACGAAATCGTTGTAAAAGTTACCGAAATCGACAATAAAGGCCGCATTAATCTTTCCCGTAAAGCTGTATTGATGAAAGGTATGCAAAAATAAGTATCATAACTAAAAAAGTGTCTCCCCTGATTTTTAGGGGGAGCCTTTTTTATATCAGATAAAAGGCAGTAGATTATTCAACGTAGATGTAAATGGTGCATTAAATATATTAGTAAAGCTTTGTGTTTGATGTCCCATATAACAGAGGCGAATCGGATGCACCGGGAAGAGTAGGGATATACTGCTATATTGTGGTGAAAAATTAACTAGCGAACTTTTTAAATAGAGTTTAACCTTTTATACCTTGCGGCTTTAGTCGTAGGAGGCTTAAAGCTATTATAAACAATATATAATCTTGTATAAAAATCTATAAATTATTCAAAGATTATGATATAATGCTATTGAGGTGATAATATGAAATATTACTCAATAGGAGAATTTGCAGA
>UQWU01000086.1 GCA_900544885.1 uncultured Phascolarctobacterium sp.
AAAAATATGCATCTAGCTTATTGCCGATAAAAAAGCCAAAACCAATACAAATCATCAAAAATAAAGCTTGGAAAAAACCTAGCCATAAGACGACAACACCAATGAACAGGCCAAATAATGAACATAGCAGACGACCGCGGTAATTATTCCAGATATCATTAATAATATCGTTTAACATAATGCTGCCCCCCCTATTCTTCCTTTGCCTTTATCTGTTTAATAAACAATTCCATATCTTTTACATCAATACCGGTAACCTTTTTAATGCTTTCTTTAACATTAGTGCGGATTTCTTCAGATGTTTCAGGAATATTGATGCCTGGCTCAATAGATGCATTAATACGTACAATAATGCCATCATCTCCCAATTTTACGATAACCTTAACATTATGAATACCATAAATTTCTTGGGATAATACAGCAATATAGTTTTCTAACGCACTTTTACCTACTAAAACCTTGCCCTTCTCACTTTCATTGAGTTTTAAGAAGCTCATGCCGGTTAAGCCAAGGCCGGTAATTAACAGACGAATACTGACCAACAGCATAATAATGCCACCTACAGCATAAATCCAGTTACCAGGAATATGGCTTACTAAAGTAATCATACCCTCTTGGGAAAACACATCCAGACTGCATAGTACAGCTAGAACAGAAACTACAGCCATTAGGCAAGTATACAGAGTTAAAATTATTCTATCAGCAATACTCATAGCAATTAATCCTCCTCAAAAAACTTTTTGTGTCTAGCATCAAGTTCTTCTTCTGATGGTAACGAAAAGCCATGCTCATCACGTAGATTAGCCAACTGCCTTTCAAAAGAATTATTAGTATTTCTTTCTTGGGCCCGCAGAATATCCGCCATGGTTTCATCCGAAGAAGCACCTTTTTCCAGCTCCGTAGCCTTACGTTTGGCTACACCCTCCACAATAACGTCAACAAACTGGACATCATAGCCTGTCATAGCCTCAATGGCATCCTTAACCTTTTCCTGTACCTCTAGGGCAATTTCCGGAATACTACAACCATATTCAATGTTAATGTACACATTAGCATTAACGGTGCGTCCTTCAAATTTCAATTTAACACCTTTAGAGGCATTTTCTTTACCTAAAAAATGGTTAATACCATCGGTCAATCCCCCGCTCATACTTACAACGCCGGGGACTTCCTGCGCTGCCAGACTGGCAACTATACAAATAACTTCATCAGCGATGCGGATATCACCCACATCTTCTAAGGATTCCTCTTGTTCCGTTTCGGCCGAAGTATCCTGTACTTTTTTTTCGTTGATTTTGTCCAACTCACGGGTCATAAAAACACCTCCCGGCATTTATAGGAAACTGAATACAGTACTCCATTTTTATCTTTATATTATAACACAGATTATGCACTTTTGTATGCATAAATGCATAATCTGTGTTGATTATGCAAAGTGAATAGTATGTGAACTAAAACAAGCCAAACAACAAAATGCTTTATTTACGCGCTCCTGAAGTATATTTCAGCAATCCTTTTATTAATATTATTTTCATACTATAGTAAATATTTTAACTATGTTTTACGGCAAAAATTCATTGAAATAAGTTTACCTTTTAAAAACATAAAGGCAGTACTAAACAGCATATTTACTATTCACGTACTGCCATTGTTATTTTTTCATTAAAATACTATTTCCTTATCTAAAACCTGCTGCAAATCTTGCGTAATAGATTGCTCAGTATAGATGAATAAATCATAAACCATTTTATCATTTGCACTGATTTTATCCAAAATCAGCACGCAGGGTATTTCCTTGTCATCTTTCGGTAAATTCAGTCTGCAGCGTGCATCCCCATCACCTGTTTCTACAGTTTGCAGCATAGCCGTTACTGACTGGAATTCTTCTTCTGTTAAAGAACGCTCGAAAAATGTGCCTAAGGAATCTGCTATAGACTTTAACTGCTCCGGAAGCATATTTCTAACTGTAGCACAAGCAATATTAGTAGCAAAAAGCTCAGGAAAACGCGGCATAATAAATTTTGCCAACTGCGGCAGAAGCTCTTTATCAGTATACAGCTTCAAACCAAAAGCTTCCTTGCCCTTGCTATCACTTTCATCCTGTACAAAGATAATACAGGGTACCAACTTATTATCCTTGCGGATATGAATTTTAGTATGGGCAATTACATCACCATCTCTGACCTGTTGGAATAAATTCTGTAAACGATCTAATTCCACAGGATGCAGGCTTCTATCGAAAAAGCCACCGAAACATTCTCCCATCTGCTTGAGCTGAATAGCAAAAATATCATCTACCAAAATAGCAGCAATATTTTTCTCAAATTTTTCTGGGCACATATCATAAAAAAAGTCGACTAATAAATCATCCTCTGCCAAATTTTTACGGTGCTTTATATATTTAAACAACAACAGCAACGGTAAAAACATAACCAATAAAGGTAGAATCAAAGCTAAAAGGCTGCAAAAAGCACCTAACACCATATCCATATTCCTGTTATATGGAATCTCACCGAAAACCTCATTTTTTAGCTTCTGATAATATTCCGGCATAACACGTACGGTCAACACTGGTGTTAGAATATAAATAGTACAAGTCAAAATGAGAATTCCTTATACGAAAAAT
>UQWU01000087.1 GCA_900544885.1 uncultured Phascolarctobacterium sp.
TTAAGATGAGAAAAACCTCATTTTAACTTGTACTAAATCTTGACATAGGACCACTACTGTGCTCTGTAGTTTCTGTAGTCATATCGCCAATACAAATATACATGAAGAATAAAATAAATAGATATTTATAAAAATTCAAACATATTTCAAGTAAAGAATATAAACAAAAATACCCTTCCCAATATAATATTATAAAAAATAACGCAGATAAGTATTTTACTAATGATTTAGTATTTGAAAGTATGCTAGGTTTAATGCAGGTTGAGAGCAAATATATAAATAAAAAATTTGCTATTACTTCATCTCAATATGATATGAACTTAGACGATTTATATACGATTCATGGGAAAATATCGTTAAAAGAAGTACTGTAATGTAAATTTTTCGCAAAATTTTATATTGCACCACTATTATCATTATGTTACAATATATACACAATTCTCTGACTAGCTAGTCAGCAAAAGGACGGATATAATGTTTCGTAAAGATAAATGGTTTAAAATAGGGTGGGGTTACTTTGTAATCATGTTTTTCTTAGAAGCAATCCTGCCTGAATGGATGGGCGAGGAAAATGGAGTTCTGGAAAGTCTTCAGCTGGTATGGCTTTTAGGCGGTATTTACTACGCTTGGAAGCTGCGCAAACAAACATTACAAGCTTGGGGCGGACAAAAGCTTGCTTTATGTTATGCAGGTATGATTTATTTCTTTTTACTTGTTATGCGTGAAATCAGTTGGGGTAGAGCACTATTTTTAAATCCTGATGGCAGTATCTATGAATACAGCCAAATGGGAATTTATGGAAAAATGGTGCATCCTTTAGTAACCATCCTCATAATTTTATTGCTGTATATGTGCTATAAAGCTAATATCAAGCAATTATTACAAAAAGTAAAATTACCGTTAAAATCTACAATTTTATTATTACTCTTCATTTTTATGTCCTGGGTTGGCGAAAAAACCAATTTCGTCGGATTTCATGGGCAAGTTGCCGAAGAACTGGCAGAATTTGGTGCATATATGATGATGTATTGCCTAGTACGGAATATCGGTAAGAACTTAAAAAAACAACGGTAATTTCCTGGATACCATTAATGAGCGCTTACAAGAGTACTTTAGATAAAGTGCTCTTGTATTTTTATTTGTAAATTGCTTGCTGAATTTATTTAAAAATGTTACAATGAAAATACATGAATGCAAGTCGTTTTCATGCAAATATTAGTCCACTATGATAAATAGTTAAGCCCATACGGACAGGCGGGACTGCTGCCGGAGTGGTGAGTACCACATTATTGATTGAGTTGAAAGCTCAAATTTTATAAGGTGATTGCTAGCAATCCAAATTAAGTATCACTTGTGAAACGGTCAATAAGAGTAGTAAAAGTAATATTTGCTATATAAACTCTGGACGTCTGCTGCGTCGCATAATCGTCACAGCTTGCTGTAGATTATAGGACAGGTGATAGAAATCATCTGTCCTTTTATTTTTTTATTTTAGGAGAAATAAATGGAAAAACTATCACAATTATCGGCTCCGGTGTATGAAGCACTGGAGGCGTTTCGCAAAAAACGTGTAGTACCTTTCGATGTTCCCGGACATAAACGTGGTCGCGGCAATCCGGAACTGCGCGAGCTTTTAGGTGAAAAGTGCGTCAATCTGGATGTCAACTCTATGAAACCATTGGACAATCTTTGTCATCCTGTTTCTGTAATCCGTGATGCTGAACAATTGGCAGCTGATGCTTTTGGTGCGGCTCATGCTTTCTTTATGGTAGGAGGTACTACTTCTTCTGTACAAAGTATGGTATTGTCTTCTACTAAAGCAGGGGATAAAATTATCCTGCCGCGTAACGTACATAAAAGTGTAATCAACGCTTTAGTTTTAAATGGTGCTATTCCAGTCTATATTAATCCAGAAGTAGATAGAAGATTGGGTATTTCTTTAGGCATGGAAATTAGCGAAGTAGAAAAAGCGATTAAAGAAAATCCTGATGCTAAAGCAATTTTAGTCAATAACCCTACTTATTACGGTATTTGTTCTGATTTACGTTCCATCGTGAAAATTGCTCATGAGCATAATATGCTCTGCCTAGTTGACGAAGCCCATGGTACACATTTCTATTTTGGACCGAATATGCCGGTCAATGCTATGGCAGCAGGTGCTGATATGGCTTCTGTATCCATGCATAAATCAGGTGGCAGCTTGACACAAAGCTCCTTGCTTTTAACTGGACCTAATGTCAATTGGGAATACGTTAGCCAGATTATCAATTTAACACAAACTACCAGTGCTTCCTATCTTCTGCTCTCTAGCTTAGATATTTCCAGACGTAATCTGTATATGCGTGGAGAAAGCTCGTTTGCCAAGGTTGCCGAAATGGCACAATATGCCCGTGAAGAAATTAACAGCATTGGCGGGTTTTATGCTTATGG